>JAGQIY010000566.1 GCA_020430865.1 Myxococcales bacterium | reverse complement strand
TTCGTGAGCGGGCGATCCGACGCGAAGATGCGTTACGAGGTGGGAAAGCTCGAGGATGCCGTGATCGGCTTCCCAGGCGTCGATTCGCGCCTCGACGTGCTTCTTCAGCGTCGCGGCAGCTTCGTCGAGACTGAACGTCTCGGTGCCTTCCCCCAGCTCGACGCTCACCATCGGACCGTAACCATGAGCCACGTTGACGACGTGGACCTCGGCGTCTTGCTTGTCCGAAACGAGCTGAAAGGCCCGCTCCAGGGCGAGGTCTCCCAGCTTCGAGTAGTCGATGCCAACGACCACGGTGTAGTGGCCAACTTCTTCCGAGCTCATCGCACTTGGCTCCTTGCTTACGCTGCTGAATCAGGGGGTGAGGGAGTGAATCCAGCTGGACTCCACCCGTACGCGGCGCAAACGGTGCAGCTGGCGTGCCACCACGCGCAGGTCTGACTTCCCGAGCCTCAACCAGGCACAACCAGCCCGAGACCACGTGGGAGGAGCCCACCGGGTTTCGCGCAAATCCAGCGCCCCCATCTGGTCACCCTGCATGGACTGCGTGCGACAATTCGCGCGAACTCGTGGGGTTGCCCGCGCGTGTCGAGTGACCAGCTTCGCATCGCCGAAGCCAAAAAACAGGGCTCTGCGTCGTCGCGACACTGCTCGTCGCTGCTGGATGTGGCTGCCCAGAGCCGCTTTGGCGATCGCAGTCCCAGCTCATGAGCCGGCTGGTGTGAGCGGACGTGCGTCTGCCGGAGGTCTTGAACCGTGCTCAGCGTCCTCTTACACCACCCTGATACCTCGATGAAGCAACTCGATTTCGAGAGCGTGAAGGAGTACGTGGGGTTCGGCGAAGAGGCCGCGCGCCTCCTGCGCGAGCTCCACCCGCTGGCCGAGCCGCACTACGAGCGCATCGTGGACGACTTCTACGAAGCGATTCAGCGCCATCCCGACGCACATCAGGCCATCACCGGCGGCGACGCGCAAATCCAGCGCCTCAAGCGAACGCTGGTTCGCTGGGTGGAGTCGGTGCTGCTCGGGCCCCACGACGAGGAGTACGTCGCGACCCACGCCCGCATTGGCCGCGTGCACGTGCGCATCGCGCTGCCGCAGGAGTTCATGTTCACCGCCATGAACCGCATCCGAACCGCGTTGACTCGCATCATCATCGAGAGTTACCGCGAGGATCACGATACGTGCGCGCGCACCATCCAGGCCGTAGGCCAGATCCTGGACCTCGAACTCGCGCTGATGCTCGACACCTATCGCGAGGACCTGACCGAGCGCATGCGCGCCCATGAACGCCTAGCCACCATCGGGCAGCTGGCCGCGAGCGTCGGTCACGAACTCCGAAACCCCCTTGGCATCATCGAGTCATCTCTCTACCTGCTCCGTAACCGGGTGGCGGATCTCGCCGCTTCCGACCCCAAGGTCGAGAAGCACCTCGGCCGCATCGCCACCCAGGTACGCGTCTGCAACAGCACCATCACGCAGCTCCTGGAGCTCGCGCGGAGCCGACCTCCGACGCGCGCCTGGCGGAACCTGCTCCAGCTGATGGAGATCGCCATCGAGTACGCCCCGCTCGGCCCGGAGTCCAGGGTGGAACTGGACATCCCTCAGGCCTTCGAGGTCCTCGCGGACGCAGACCAGCTGCGCCAGGTGCTCATCAACCTGTTCCACAACGCAGTCCAAGCGCGCCCCGATGTCACCATCCGCGTCAGCGCGCGCTCGGTCCCAGGAGGCCACGAAATCGACGTCGCAGACGACGGCCCCGGGATCCCATCCGACATCCGCTCTCGAGTCTTCGACGCGCTTTTTACCACCCGAGCGAAGGGTACGGGGCTTGGCTTGAGCCTGTGTCGGCGTATCCTCGAAGCGCATCGCGGGGAGATTGGTATCGTTCCATCCGAGGCCGGGACCATCTTCAGGATTTGGCTCCCCGATCACGAAGACGGCCCCACTAGCGCCAAGAGCGACTCATGACCGAGAACCCCTTGCTGATCGTCGATGACCACCTCGAGCTCGCCGAGAACCTGGCGGAGATCCTCGAGGACTTTGGTCACACCTGCCGAATCGTAGAGACCGCCGAGGCCGCCCTCGAAGCGCTGGATACCGGCACCTACTCTGGCGTGATCACGGACTACCGTCTGCCAGGGCACAGCGGGCTGGATTTGATCTCCGAGCTGCGCGAACGCGGCGTCACCACGCCAGTGATCCTGATCAGCGGCTTCGCAGCGGATGACGTGATCCGCAAGGCGCAGGAGGCAGGCGCGCTCGACGTGCTCGCCAAGCCCGTCGATTTCAACCAGCTGAGCCGCCTGGTCCAGGCCTTCGACAAAAAGGATGGTGAGGTGCTGATCGTGGACGACGACAGCCGCTTTGCCGAGAACCTCCAGGAGATCCTCAGCGAAGCCGGTTTCAAGGTCAGCACCTCCGGCAGTGCTCGGAGCGCGCTGGAACGCCGCGACCTGCCGCGGGTCGCGGTGCTTGACCTCATGCTTCCGGACGGCAACGGCGTGGACATCGCGAAGCAGCTCTTCGCCCGGGATCCGACCATTCACATCCTGATCGTATCCGGGCACCTCGACCCGGATATGATGGACAAGGTGGAGAAGCTGCCGGGCGTGGTCTCCGCGCTCCCGAAGCCCGTGGCTGCGAACGACCTGCTCAAGCGCGTTGGAAGCGCCACGCCTAAATGAGCCCTGAGCGTCAAAGCGCACCATTCAACATCCTGATCGTCGACGACAACGCCGCGTTCGCCGAGAACCTCGCAGACATCCTCGAGGACCTCGACGGTTTCGAGGTGAAGTGCACGGCTCTTCAAAGCGCCGAAGCGGCTCGCGCCTTCGCCTCGGACCAAGACGTCGCCCTGGCGCTGGTCGACGTGCATCTGCCTGATGACAAGGGTACCGCGCTGCTCTCGGACATCCGTCAGAGTTCGGAACACGCCCAGGTGATCGTGATCACCGGAGACGCCACGATCGAGACGGCGATCGCAGCGGTGGAAGGCGGCGCCTTCAGCTACATCGTCAAGCCGTTTCCTCCGGTACAGCTGCTGGAGAAGGCCAGCCTGGCGCTGCGCCAGGTCACCCTGCTCAAGGAGCGCCAGGATCTACGCCAAGAGCTCGAGGCGTCCGAGGCCAAACACCGGAACCTGGTCGAGAACGTCCCGGCATTCGTGCTCGCGTTGAACGAGCGCGGAGAGATCGTGCTCTGGAATCATTTCCTTGAGGAAGTAACCGGCTTCGAGCGCGAGGAGATGCTGGGACAGCTGGGGGAACGCTTCGTCGGGGGTGAGGGGGACGCCCCCTTGCCCATCAAGAGCGGCGGACACCGACTCGTGCGCTGGCAGCGAGCAGTCGTCGCTTCCTCGCCCAAGAGCCGCTTGACCTACGCCATGGGCGTCGACGTCACAGACGAGCGCGAGATGCTCCAACGCACGATGCGCACCGAGCGCCTGGCCGCGGTTGGCACACTGGCGGCCGGCTTGGCTCACGAAGTGCGCAACCCCCTGAACTCGGCGCTGCTGCAGCTACAGGTGCTCGAACGACGCATCGCGAAGGGCAAGACCTCGACACCGGAGCTAGCCCCAGTCGTGCAAGTCGTTAAGGACGAGATCCGTCGCCTCGAGCGCCTGGTCGCCGACTTCCTGGCGTTCGCGCGTCCCACCCGCGTGGAGCTGGCGCCCCACGACATCAACGAGGTCGCTCGCGGCGTGGTCGCGCTCGTCGCTCCGGAAGCCAGAGCCGCGGGCACTCGCCTCAATCTGGAGGAGACACAGCAGCCGCTGTGCGTTCCCCTCGACCCGGAGCGCTTCCGCCAGGTGCTGCTCAACCTGATCCGAAACGCCGTCGAGGCCAGCGGTCGCAACGGGCAGGTGACCCTCCGAGTGATCGCCGCGGACACCGAAGCGGTGCTCGAGGTGCAGGACGACGGGCCTGGCTTTCCGCCTGACGCCGCGGTTTTCGACGCCTTCTACACCACGAAGGATTCCGGCACCGGTCTGGGGCTTTCCATCGTTCACAGTCTGGTGACTGCCCACGATGGGCGGATCTCCGCGACCTCCGAGCCAGGCAACACCTGCTTCACCATCCGCCTTCCCCAGGCGCCGGCCGGGTCGTGTGACTGTGCGCAAAAATTTCTGGACCAGAAGTAGCGGTTGCACTGCATGCGCGCCGCCGCCATCGGCTCGCAGCGCGAATTCTGCGCCAGACGCTAAGAATGCGTTTCGGCACGCATGCTGCAAAGGGGCGGGCGTAGCGAGCGGGTGACCTGCCCCGCGGATTCCTGGGTTTCCACCGGATTGGGACTGAGCATGAGCAAGGAACGCATCC
Organism: Myxococcales bacterium; assembly: GCA_020430865.1. Next base: position 2,577 of record JAGQIY010000566.1, on the reverse strand, counting down.
TCGTAGTCGATGACGAAGCCAACGCGCGAACGGCGCTCGCCGAGCTACTCAAGGAGGAGGGCTACTCCGTGGAGACCGCCGCGGACGGCTTCAAGGCGCTCTCCAAGTTCGAGGAGGGGCATCCGGATCTGATCCTCACGGACCTCAAGATGCCCGGGATGGACGGTGTCGAGCTCCTGGAGAAGGTCAGGCAGAGCGATCCCGATGTGGAGGTCGTGGTGATGACGGCCTTCGGCGCCGTGGACACTGCAGTCCAGGCCATGCGCTCGGGTGCCACCGACTACCTCACGAAGCCGCTCAACATGGACGAGCTGGTGCTGGTCTTGGAGCGTGCCCTGGAGCGCCGTCGCCTACGCAAGGAGGCGGGCGACCTCCGCGTGCGCCTCGCGGAGCGCTACAGCTTCGACAACATCATCGGCTCTTCCCCGGAGATGCAGCAGGTCTTCAAGACCATCGCGCAAGTGGCGCCGAGCAAGGCCTCGGTGTTGCTCACTGGCGAGTCCGGTACCGGCAAGGAGCTGGTGGCCGCCGCGATTCATCAGCACTCGCCCAGGTCGAGTGGTCCCTTCGTGCGCGTGCACTGCGCGGCGCTGGCCGAGAGCCTGCTCGAGAGTGAGCTGTTCGGCCACGAGCGGGGATCCTTCACGGGCGCGGATCGGCGACGCGAAGGACGCTTCGAGCGCGCGCACGGGGGTACGCTGTTCCTGGACGAGATCGGGGAGATCCCGCTCGCGACTCAGGTGAAGCTCCTCCGGGTGCTTCAGGAACGCGAGTTCGAGCGCGTCGGCGGCGACCAGACCATCCAAGCCGACGTGCGGGTGATCGCCGCCACCAACCGTAACCTCAAGGAAGAGGTCGCCAAGGGTAACTTCCGCGAGGATTTATTCTACCGCCTCAACGTGATCAACCTGAAGCTCCCGGCGCTGCGTGAGCGGGACAGCGACATCCCCGCCCTCGCCACCTTCTTCCTGAACAAGTACTCGACCGACAACGGCAAGAGCGTGACGCGGATCGCCGACGCCGCCCTCGCCCGCCTCACTCGCTACAACTGGCCAGGCAACGTGCGCGAGCTCGAGAACGTCGTGGAGCGCGCCGTGGTGATGGCGGAAGGCGACGCCATCGAGGCGGACCACCTCCCCCCCGAAGTCAAGGCCGACGAGCGTGACTTCGGTATCAAGATACCTGGCTCCACGCTATCGGACATCGAGCGCTTTGCGATCCTGGAGACGTTGGCCGCGGTGGGAGGCTCGACCAGCAAGGCCGCCGCGACCTTGGGCATCAGCCCGCGAAAGATCCAGTACAAGCTTCACGAGTATGGCGCGGCCCCCAAGAGCGGCACGCCCGTCGTGGAAGACTGAGCCGCGTTTCCACAGGGTAGTTCTCACCCCCCAAACCCGCTACGCCCTTGCGGTCGTCGGATTCACCTGGGGCGGCGCCGGACGATTTTGCAGCGTCTGCGGGAATGCGCTTGACCGCCTGTCCCGCGAGCAGGAATCTGCTCGCCACAAGGAACAGCATGCAGCAAGGTCAAGTACAGTTCGGCAGCCGCGCAACGCTTCGTGATCCCAGCACACAGCAGCCGGTTCAGACCAACATCTTCGGCACCGTCACCTACAGCTTGAACGGCGATCCTGCTCAGTACGGCGACTACGTGAAGCAGGCCGTATCCAAGGCAGCCGAGCAGCTGATCGCTCAGAAGCTTGCATCGAACCAGCTCGCGGTGCCGACGCTCAGCATGAGCGCGGCCGCCCTGGCTCCCGAGATCGCCCAGGCCGCGCAGGCTCAGATGCAGGGCGTCCAGGTCAGCCACATCGAGATCCAGATCAATCCGGAGCAGGCTCCAGCGCCGCAACCGCTGGCCCCGGCGCAGATGCCACCAACGCCGATGCAGGCGATGCAGAACTCCTTCCAGGAGAAGGCTCAGAACGCCCTCGACCCGAGCAACTACGAGGTCAAAGCCAAGCTCAACATCGGCGGCTTCAAGGTCGGGATGAGTTCGGAGGATGGCCTCGACACGGACGGCTTGAAGAAGCAAGCCGTGGACAAGGCAAAGAGCAAGCTCATTGGCTGCGTCATCGCCGCGGTCATCGGCTTCATCGTACTGATCGGAATCATCGGCTTGGCTTGGTACATCTACGCGGAAGCCAAGAAGTCGACGGTGACCCCGGCGACGCCGGGAGGCGCCGCTGCTGCGGCCTCGGATCTCAAGGACGCCGACTGGGACGGCAAGACGCCGTTCACCTGCGGCGGGAACGACGCCTACAAGATCAAGGGCGTGACCGCCAAGCTCACGTCGGGGACCGCGATCAGCGCCGGCGCGAACTGTACGTTGGTGATCGAAGACTCGAACATCGAAGCGCCCACCGGCGTGTCTGCGTTGGGCAACTCGAACATCACGATCAAGGGCGGCTCCGTGAAGGGCAAGACCGCGGCGCTCAAGGCGATCGGCAACTGCAAGATCACGGTCGAAGGGGCCAAGATCGACGGCAAGGTGACGAAGCTCGGCAAGGCGGTCATCGAAGGCGCGAAGTGATCACCGCTCGCGCCCACCAAGGGCGCGGGCTACGTTTTTTTTTT
>JAGQIY010000565.1 GCA_020430865.1 Myxococcales bacterium | reverse complement strand
TCCCGCGGCGCAGCAGCTCCACGGTCGCCTGGGTCGAGATCTGAGCGTTTCCGTACAGCACCACGTGTGAAGTGTGCGCCAGACGAGCGGTCGAAACCTGTCCGTCTCTCGAGGTGATCTTGAGTTGCTTCGCGGCCAGGCCAACTCGCGCGCCGTGCTCTTGCACGATCAGCGGTTCCTTCTCGTCTCGCGACGCGTGAAGCCGGCGGAGCGCCGTCGTCGGTTCGGTCAGGTGCTTCGCGCGCTGTCGTTCCGCGTCTTCAACGACTGCCTCTCCCGACTTCAGCTGGTTCACCTCGTCCGGCAGACAGATCCCGACGAGCGAACAGCCACGGCACTTCGGACTGTTCATCAGGGGGGGAGGGAGCTCCGTCTGGCGATACAGCTCGCGGGCTCGCGCAATCGCTTCTCGGGTGAGGCGCTCGAGCTCCGCGTCGATGGTGATCGGAACCCGACGTTGCTCGGCTGCGAAGAAGATCGCTGCACCATCACACTCGTACCCGTGCTCTCGCAACAACAGCACGTGGACACACAGCTGCGCGCGCTCTGGCAGATAGGCTCCTTGAGGGACCGAAGGCGCTCGCCCCCGCTTGTACTCGATGGGCATCACCCGATCGCCTTCGACGTCGACCAGATCGATCTTGGCGGTGACGCCCAGCTCGGCGGACGAGAGCGAGACCGCCCGCGCCTGATAGGGTCGCTCGGGAGCATCGGTGCTCGACTTCGACTTGAGCACTTTTGGCCGATCGACCCTGCGATGTACCCAGGTGCCATCGACCGTATACTGGTTGTCGGCCCACTCCCCTTGTACCCACTCGAGGTACATCAACCGCTCGCAGTAGAGCAGCTCGTTCACCATCCGCGCCGGCACGAGCGGAAGCTCGTCCTCGACGTCGAGTGTCTCGACACCAGCGGCCATAATCCCCTCGGAAACGCTCAAGGGTCCCCGATCCCGAGTGGAAACACAAGGTGAACGCCTGTCTACGCCTCGCAGGGTGGTCGAGGGTCGCGCTCAGCCGCCGCTGGCGTCTTCGCCTGCGTCCGAGCCTCGCTCGACGGCCTTCTCCTCGGCTTCCATCCGCTTCTGCATCTCGCCGACAGCCGAGACGAACTGCTTCACCTGGGCGCCGCAGGGAGCGGGGCACGGCTTGCGCTTGCGGTAGCCGCAGCCCTTCTTCGTGCGGCTGCTGAGCATCTGCAGCGTCGCGACGCTGCGCTCGTCGCCGTCCTTCTTGGCGCGCTCGAGCAGCGGCACGCGAGCGGCGCAGGAGTCCGCGCTGCGCAGGTCGTAGGCGATGAGCATGGCGGGAGAAGCGACCGCGCGCACGTCCTTGTCCTCGAGGATACGCTGGATGCGCGGGCGCAGCTGGTTGCTCGTCAGGTAGAGGTCGTAGAGGATGTCCGGGCCTGCGGTGCCCATGCCCTTGCTCATCAGCTCCAGCGCGGGCTCCGTCGCGCTCTTGCCGGTGGCGGCGATCTTGATCACGAGGGTGCGCAGCTGACGGTCGGTCGCGTCCTTCGGAACCAGCTTGAACAGCTGCTTCAGCGTGGCGATGGCGTCGTTGTAGGTGCGCGGGTCTTCGCCAAACGCGACCGCGAGCGGCCGCAGGACATCTGGATCCTCAGGGTAACGCTGGCGCAGCGGCAGGAGCCCCGCCAGTCCCTTGGCCTTCGCCGCGCCCAGCTCGGCCGCGGTCGCGGTCCTCGACCTGGGCGCCTGAGCGACTCCCGCATCGGCGGCGTCGGCGACGCTGGGAGCCGGCGCAGGAACTTCACTGCTCACCGCCGGTCCGGGCGCCACCCCGGGCGCCTCGAGCTCGGCGAGCATCCGCTGGGAAGCGACGCCACCGCTGTGGAAGCCCAGGCGCAGCACCGCACCCATCCCCGCCAGCGTCAGCAGCACCAGCAGCGGCCCCACCAGGAACTTGCGCACCCGCCCGGCCTTGGAGCGCAGCAGCAGGCGCCGAAGCAGCGCAGCGCCGCCAGCCAGCGCAGCCACCACGAAGAACACGCTGCTCCAGCCGGCCCAGCCCGTGGCGACGGCGCGACCGAGCGACGGCTGCCCGATGGAGATCAGGCCGTCGTAGATGCGCACCACGATCGCTGCCAGCCCATACGCTGCGCCGCCCGCGACCAGGACCGCGCGCACCGTGCCCAGTAGCTCGATCACCCGGGCGCTGTTGTTCCAGACGTTCTTGCGCACCCGGGCGTAGGCCAGGATGGCGGGGGTGGCCGTGGTGCCGACGATGGCGCCGACCACCAGGCCGAGCTCGACTCCCGTCGCGGAGCGCTTGAACACGAACAGCTCGAGGGCGCTGATCACAGCGGTCACCAGCGTGGCGTTGACCAGCACCAGGCCGAGCAACGACAGCAGCGTCAGCTGCACCCGCGCCGACTCGGCCTCGGTCGACTGCTCCGCCAGCGCGAGCTCGGAGATCTGCGGCGCTCGAGCCGGCGCCAGCGCCGTCATCGCGGTGTTGAACGCCGTCTCGTCGAAGCGCTCGAGGGCCATGCTGAACTCCTCGAGGTTCGCGTAGCGCTCGGCGGGATCCCGCGCCATCGCCTTCTGGATCATCACCTCGAGCGTCGCAGGGATGTTGGGGTCGATGGCGCGCGGGCGCAGCGGGTCGCCGTTCATCACCGCCAGCACGGTCATCTGGAAGGTCTCACGCTCGTAGGGCGCTCGACCCGTCAGCGAAGCGTAGAGGATCGCGCCGACGCCATAAATATCCGTTCGGAAATCGACGCGCTCGCCTCGCGCTTGCTCCGGTGACATGTATCCCGGCGTACCCATCACCACGCCGGTGCGGGTGAGGTTGCTGTCGTCGGTGTCGCGGAGACGCGCGAGACCGAAATCGAGGACCTTCACCTGGGGGTTGTTCGGGTCGCCGACGAGGAAGACGTTGTCCGGCTTCAGGTCGCGATGGATCACGCCGACCTCGTGAGCCGCGGCCACTCCAGCACACACGGAGCGCACGACGTGAGCCGCCATGGACACCGTCAACACGCGCTCGCGGTCCAGGCGGTCGCCGAGGCTCTCCCCCGTCAGGAACTCCGTGACCAGGTAGGGGCGACCATCGGGGGTCTCGCCGATGTCGTAGATGTCCAGCACGTTGGGGTGGCTGACGCTGGCCACCGCCTTTGCTTCTCTACGGAAACGACGAGCGACCTCCCCGTGGCTCACCATGTCGGAGCGCAGCACCTTGATCGCGTAGCGCTTGCCCTCGATGCGCGTGTGCTGACCTTCGTAGACCCGGCTCATGCCGCCCTCGCCGAGCAGGCCGACCAGGCGGTAGGTGTCGTGGAGCGTCGCCCCGAGCAGCTCGTCGAGCATCTCGACTTCTTCGCTGTCGTAGGAGTCGAAGCTCTGGTAGGCGACCGCGGCCTTCGCCTCGAGGCCCGCGGATGGCACCGGAGCGGACAGCGGACCGTCGGAAGCGTTCGGCTTGCTCGAGCCGCCGTCCACGACGGTCGGCTTCTCACCAGAAGACTTGTCTGAAGGGCTCTTGGACGGCACGGTGCTTCGCTCGAGTTCGTCAGCGCGCTCGCCCGGATGAGACACCCGCGGGCTTGCTGCCATGCGCCAACGGCAACCCAAGTCAGCCTACTCCAGCGCCGACAGTAGAGCGACACACGGTTCGCTCGAGCCCCAGAAATCGCACCGGAACCCACACCGCCGAGCACCGATCCGGGCGCCGGATCCCTCGGAACGCGCGTTCGAGGCCGCTCCTACCGCGCGGCCTGCAGCTCGAGCCCCGCCTCGGTTATGCTGCCGGGTCGGCGAGTCGAAGCACGCCGCGACTCGACAGGGAGGGAAGAATGAGTCGGATGCCACCACCACGCATCGTCGCGCTCTCGGAGCGCGCGCGCTCGGGCCTGACCAGCTTGAAGCGCAAGATGGTGCCACCACCCATCGCGCTGCTGGACTTCATCGGAGATCTCTGGAGCTTCCACATCGCATTCGCGCTCGCCGAGCTCGAGGTGTGCGACGCCATCCGCGACGCTGGACCCGAGCCTGCCTCGAGCGAACGAGTCGCCGGAGAACTGTCCCTGGATGCAGACACGCTCTACCGCACCCTGCGCGCCGCGTCGCAGATCGGCCTGCTCGAGGAGCACCCGGGCAAGCGCTTCAAGCTGACCTCGATGGGACAAGCCATGTGCAAGTCCCCCGAAGCGTCGTTCGTCGACTTCATCATCTTCATGGGGCGCTACGGCAGCCAGAACTGGCCGCTGCTCCCAGACTGTATCCGTACGGGAAAGAGCGCGATCGAGCTACGCACGGGCAAGCAGCCCTTCGACTGGCTCACTGGAGAGCCCGAGGTGCTGGAGTGCTTCAATCGCGCGATGACGGCCGTGAGCAACGTCGCCTGCGCAGCCATCGCCGCAGCCCATGATTTCACCCGCTACGCCCACATCACCGACGTGGGTGGCGGTCAAGGTCGGCTGCTCGCGGAGCTGCTCAGGACCGCCCCGGAAGCGCGAGGCACGCTCTTCGATCAACCGGCGGTGGTGGAAGGCGCCGCGCCCCTGCTCGAGCGTCTGGGGGTGAGGAGCCGCGTCGAAACCCTGGGCGGCTCCTTCTTCGACAGCGTTCCCGCCGGAGCGGATCTGTACGTGGCAAAGTCCGTGATCCACGACTGGCAAGACGAGCAGGCCACGCAGATCCTGGATCGAATCCGCAAGGCAATAGGTTCCAGCGGTGCCAAGCTGATGCTGTGCGAGACGGTGGTGACGCCGGCAGGCAAGCCCCATTTCGCCAAGCTGCTCGACCTCGAGATGGTGGTGCACGGCGGCGGCCGCGAGCGCACCGAGAGCGAGTACGCTGCGCTACTCCGCGGCGCCGATTTCCGGCTGGAGGCGGTCGAAGCCACCGCCGGACCGCTGTCCCTGGTGATCGCCTCGCCGGTCTGAGGCGCGCCCCTCACCCCCAAATAAGAACGCCCCACGTGAGAGAGCGTCTCACGCGGGGCTCTGGGGATCGATCTCGGGGCGCTCGCTCAGTTCGCCCAGCGGCGCTCGAGCTGAGTGAACAGCGTGTCGTTGATGGCGTAGAGGTGATCGCAGTGGGCGTGGGTGTCGTTGCCCTCGAAACCGAGCACCGTGAGGCTGCCGACGGAGCCCTTCGAGGTCAGGTGCATCGACTCCCGCGGGCCCTGAGCGTCCGCCTCGACGCGCTTGGCGCCCTGGGACTCGAGCAGATAGGTCGCGGTCTCGGTGGTGCTCGAGTATCCGGGAGGAACGATGCTCGAGTGCGCCATGGCGAACAGCTTCTCACCCCTGGCAGCCAGCGCCGCGAAGCGCTCGAAGGGGGCCAGACCGTCCGGCTTGACCTCGCGAGTGAACTTGTTCGCCATCGCCGAGTGAAGTCCATCGGAGAGCAGGATGGCATCGATCAACTGGAGGTTGCTCTCCTCGACCAGGATCCGATACGCCGCGCCGTAGCCACCGCTCCAGGACGAGATGGCGAGACGGCGACGCTTGGCGCCAGGGCAGTGCTTCGCCAGGTCCTTGTCGATTCCCGCCAGGAAATTAACGAAGGACCCGCGCTGCTCGAAGTGATGCTCGTAGGGCCCGCTGAGCGCACCCAGGTTCACGATCACCGCGACCGCGTCGAGGTGCGAGGAGCGGAAGGCCTTGGTCATGGTCTTCGGGCTGCCGTGGAAATGGATGACGACGTCCACGTCGGAGCGCTCGCTGCAGTCCTGGGGCAGCAGGTAGAGCTTGCGGCCCTCGCGAGCCTCGGCCGCGTCGGCCAGCACGCCGCGCTCGGTGGACTGGTTCAGCCACGGCAGAGCCGCGCTGGCCTGGACTGCGACCGGGGGGAGCAGCGTCGGGGCGGGCGCGCGGGGGGGGGTGTCCTGCGGGGGGAGACCGCTCGGCTGAGTCTGCTCGCTGCCTCCGAGCAGCACCACACTCATCACCAGAGCCGACAGGATGTTGTTCATGGCCGCTCCTATTACAAGCCGCGTACCAAGCTCGATCCGGCGCTAAATGGCTGAAATTGCGCGAGTTCAGATCGGGTTCCCATGTAGGTGCGACCCCGAGGCTGCTGCCTGGAAGGCTCGATTGCTGCCTTCAGGCATCAGGTCTGCTGACAGCTGGCCTACACTGCGTCGAGTGAGCGACTTCGATCGCCCGACGAACATTGGCGGCTTTCACCTGCCCACGGTGCGCCGCATGGCGACCGCCGTGGCCGTGCCGCGCCTGGAGTTCCATGTGGTGCGCGAAGCCGGCAACCCAGCTGACCGCCGCGTGACCCTCGAAGGGGAGCGCATTCGCCTGGGCTCCCACCTCTCGAACGAGCTCGTGCTCGTCGACCACGCCGTCTCGCGCTTCCACTGCTCCTTCGCGCGCAGCGAGTCCGCCTGGTCCCTCAGCGACAGCGGCTCGCTGAACGGCACCTATGTCTCCGGGCTACGCATCCGCGAGGTGGACCTGCCGCGCATGGGCTGTGAGCTCCACCTCGGCGACTCGATCGTTCGGGTGAGGGAGTGCGCCGACAGCGGCGTGGAGCAGATCCCCGAGACCCCGAGCTTCGGCGAGCTGTACGGCGAGTCCGCGGCGATGCGCCAGGTCTTCGGCATGCTCGAGCGAGCGGCCAACAGCGACGCGACGGTGCTGCTCGAGGGCGAGAGCGGAACCGGCAAGGAGCTCGCCGCGACCGAGCTGTATCACCGCGGACCGCGCGCCGGAGCTCCATTCCTGGTCGTGGACTGCAGCTCCATCTCGCCGAGCG
>JAGQIY010000564.1 GCA_020430865.1 Myxococcales bacterium | reverse complement strand
CGGAATACTTCTCGGGTGCGTCCAAGCCCGGCATAGGTGAGGTAAGTGACCTGCCCCTGGAGATCCACGACGTGGGTGGCAATTTCGAAGCCTCGGTCGTAGCTCGCGGCAGTCGTGAGCGTGTCCGCGGGCACCTCGCTTCCCGATTGACATCCGGAAGGGTACATCCGGTCGACGACAGGGTATTGGCGATAGACGGGATCGAACTCCGTGTCCCCGCAACGGTCCCCCGCCTCGCGACTGCGAACGATGTTGCCGAACTCATCGAACTCCGACGCGGAGACGAACAGGTTTGGCGTGTCGTGGGAAGCACTCGAGGGTAGCGCGGCGACATCTACGCCGGCGGTTGAAGGTGTCCCCGGACGCATTCGGTCGAGGGGGAGCGTCCCCTCCAGTTCCGCATAGACTGCTGTGGGCGCTCCCTCTGGGCTGTATTCCACGCGCTGAGACTCGCGTCGACCGGGGTGCTGCGACCCCGTGGTGTAGGTGCTCGCATTTCGCCATAGCCATCCGCTGCCGTGCGGAAGAAGAATCGGCGTCATGTGATCGGTGATGACCTCATCGCTGGTTCCTCCAGGGCAGCCAGCCGTGCAACCAAACATGATGTCTTCGAGCTGGTTGCCGAATGCGTCCACCGCGGCCGCGGACTCAATACGAGCCGTGCCGGCTACGGCACGCTGCGTAACCGAGTAGCTCTGGTCCCGTCCCGCCTCGCCTTCACCATCGACCGTGAGCATCGAGGTCGTTGTAGGTGAGGAGAACGCGCTAGGATTGGCGGTATCGTACAGCCACGTCGTGCTGCCGGTCGTCACCGCGTAGCGGACCTCTCGTCCGTCCATACCCTTGTACAAGGTCCGCAGCGCGTAGCGCGTGTGCGCCGTGCTGGCGTAGACGCCCTGCTCGTCCAACTCCTCGTCCAAGAACGACAGCCCTTTGAGCGCTTCCCTAGGGTTGTCACGCCAGATTTCGTCGGGTGCGCACGGGTTTGCGTCATCTGATGAGTCCTCGTCCTGACACTCACCGAGCAGGAACCGCGAGTGGGCGATGCTAGTAGGGCTGTTCGAGTCGCCTACGTCCGTCGTTTTCGCTTCCCGGAATCCACGGAACTCGCGCTGCTGCGGCTCATAGACGGCATCCCGATAGCCATACTCGTTGACGTAGACCCGCTGTCCCTGTCCCGCGACGTTGAGGTTGTCTCGCTCGGTCACGCGCTTGACGACGTGGAGCACCATCGGAGCACGACGCGACCACGGCTTGCCCTCCGCCTCGGCCTCAAGCATCTCGTCTGTGCTGGTGGAGTACTCAATGGAGGTCGATTTGCCGAGTCCGTTCTCAACACTCGTCAGGAGCCATGGCCGTGAGCCAGCTTCGAGATCGATATACTGGTACTTGCCGCCGTTTCCCCACAGGATATCGCGGGTGCCGCTGCCATCGACATCCACGAGCCGCACGCGCTTCGCGTAGCTGGGGCTCGCCGGCGTGTTGTCGATGATGCGGCGCTGGGTCCAGCCGGTCCCATTGACGTTGAGCCAGATGTCGACTTCGTCGAAACGAACCTGCACCAGGTCGGTGAGCCCGTCCCCGTTGACGTCATCCATCCGCAGGGAATCACCTTGCAGATCGGAATAGGACGGGGAGTCTGCCATCTCGATGTGGCGCCCGGTCGCAAAGGAGCCATCCGCGCAGCCGGCTCGGTTTCCCGTTCCCCAAAATCCGTTCCCGCGCCCCGGCCAGTACCGCACATCACCTCGGCGCACCCGCACCAAGTCGGGGATCCCATCGCCGTTCATCTCGGCCACGTGGACATCTGGATCGCTAAATCGTAGTGGCTCCGAACTCCACGGGAGACACGCCTCCACAGGGTCGTTTCTAAGGTCGGCGGTCTGCGCGCCGCTCCAGGTGCCGTTTCCGAACTGACCATCGCCGTGCGGAAAGCGTCCTAGACTAAAGAACGTGCGCATGGCGCTGCCGCTCGACACCACGACGTCAACCAGACCATCGAAGTTGACGTCCATGACCTGCGTCTCGGTAGCGTCGTTGCCGAAATCAATCAGAGGATCCAGACCGCTGGCCGTCTTGAGGACTCGACCCTGCCACTGCCAACCGGTCGCCGTCTCGACCGGGGCGTAGGTAGCGTAGGTCTTCGCCTGCGGCATGTGGAGCAGGTTGATGATGCCGTCCCCGTCTAGGTCGAGTGGGACCAGGTTGGGGTTCTTCAGTGACATGGTGGAGGCGTTGGCGCCAAGGAGCCCTTGCAGCGCTACTGGCTCCACGTTTCCGAACGTCTCAGGCTGCCCTGCTTGTCCGTTGAAGAAGACTCCGTGTCCGCTTCCGTACTGCCCAGGCGCAGTCACGAGTACGTCTGGCAGGCCGTCCGAGTTGACGTCGAACAAGTCGGTGTATTGCTCGTCCACTGAGTGAGGCGGGCTGTTGAGCAGGGTCCGCACCTCATCGTCGAAGGGCTCGAACCCATCTGGAGCGGCGGGACCGACGTGGCTATACCCGAACTTTAGCGGGGGCAGGTTGTCGGTGACGCACGGGATCAGCTTCGGCAGGTTTCCGGCAACCTCTGGAACCTCTTGGGGAGGATTTCCGTCCGTGCCCCACGCGCAGCGACCGCGCAAGGTGACGCTGTCCAGAAGCGACACGTGGTACGCGCTGTCATAGCCGAGTTCGTATCGCCGTACGAGGCGGCGACCGCCAGTGCCCCCGAAGGTCGCGCTGGTGACATCTACCCGTACCAGACGGAGGTTCTGGGCCATGCGCCAGCCGCTCCGGTAGGAGAAGTTTTCGTCGGGGCGGGGTTCCCACTCGAGGTGCGTGTGGTGAGCAAAGCGATCGAAGTCGAGGGTGAGCGGATCGTCTGCCGGCGTGGTGTCGTAGATATCCGACAGATAAACGCTATTCCCCTCGGAAATGTATCTGTAGTAGACGGAGTTCAGCGGACGTGGATAACCGAACTCGGGGTTGACGACTCCATAGGCGTCATACTCTCGTGCAACGAACCAGCGGTAGATTTCGCCGGACGCTTCTGGATTCGCCTCGAGCGCGCCGGTGTAGCCGCTTCCATCCAGCGGCACACCCAACTCCATGCTGACCCCCTCCTTGGTCTGGGCGCGCCACGTCTGTCGATCGGGGGACCAGAAGAAACGAACGAACGCGCCTTCCACCCGCGCTCTATGATACTGCCACCCACGAGCCCATACCGGCATGACCTCCCCGTCCAGCGCGCCCACGCACTCGAGGTTCGGGCCCACATCGCAAATAGGAACGAGCTCCTGGGCGCCGTTGAACACGAACCGATCTTGATTCGGCTGCCAATTCGAACCGTCCTCGTAGTTCGGAACGCCGCGATCGGTCTGACGCGCGATGAACGGAACATCGATGCTCCAACCCGCGCCTGCATTCCCAAAGCCGGCCGAGGACGAGTAGGAGAGACCCAGGTCGGGCTGGGCTGCCCCACGGGCAGTCGGCAGCGCGAACGCGACGCCATAGGTCGCGATTCCAGTAGATAGCTGCGCGGAAAAGGACTCCCCCATGCCCTTGATAGTGCCCGCCCCCTTCGGCACGCTGATGGTTTGGCTCGTGACTCCGCTCTTGTTCTCCCCCGTTGGCAGAGCAAGCGGACTCGAAGTGCTTCCAGCTTGGAGATCGGCCCATGAAGGAACGGATGCATGCTTGTCAGTTGAAAGCTTTTCGCGCACCCGTCTTGCGCTGTTGGCTGCACCCACGCTGGGGGTGACCGTTTCGTCGTCATCATCGCCTATTGCCGCCTTCAACTGTTCTGGATCGATCAGGGATGCTTCGAGCTGTTCAGGCGTCGCCGCCGGCACATCCTTCTGAACCTCTTGCGCGAGGCTCGCGCTCGGAAGCGAGGCGACAAGAAGCGAAGCGAGTGTCGCCCAGGCGAGGTTGCTCCTACGGTGCTGCGGCTGTCTCATCGCGCGCTCCTTGGGGAATCAAGCAAGGGCAGGTTGACTTCTTGGATTCGATTCAACGGGACTGGGCTGAGCTGCACCACAACGTCTGGGGTGCCTTGCGGTTCACCAAACGACCGACCGTAGTCCACCCACGCGAGCGTGAGGGCATCGCCAGGCGAGTAGGGTGCACCACCAAGAGCCAGCCCGCGCTGGTCACCTGCCTGGTGCGCCAGCGTTCGGGGAGCTTGAAGCTCTTCCCCAAGGAACAGAAGCGCAGGCTCATTCCCCGATGCGAGGGTCAGGTCTTGAAGCCAAAGTTCCTCGCCGTTGGGCGCCACAGAGTCAGAACGCCAGCCCAGGAACACGTGAGAGCCGGTTCGCGCTAACGTGGGCTCAGACAAGCCGATGCTCGAGTCTGACGCGTAGGGCTCCCTCGTGGGCGTCAGATCGATCCAAGTTGCCACGTCCCCTGGCGCGCCGGCATCGAGGAGAGCGAGGGCTACCCGCGGCGTGTTGTAGACGCCCGTTCCCTCGCCATCGGAGCCATACGTGAACGCAACGAGCACATGCGTCGGATCGAGCTCGACTACCGCCGGGTGGTCAGTGGTCGGGCCTGGAGGGAAGGGACCAACCGTCCAGCTTGCCAGGGGGGTCGACACCTCTATCACTTCACGCGCGAGCTCAGAGGTCGGGATCACGCGACGATAGGCGAGGCCCAAGCCCCCATGCACCTGCTCGAGTACTAGACCCGAATCAAGCGCTTGCGTGACGTGAATGGGGGCTCGTCGGTGCTCTGTTCGAGCCGGCGCGCAAAGGGCGCAGCTTGCCGCCGCGACCTGATGGGCCGCTGATGGCTAGGTTGTGCAGCGTCATGTATTTCCGTAGGGTTCAGAACGTTGGGGGTACGAGTCCAAGGCCGGGCACCATCGCGTCAGCCTTGGCCTGCAGGTCACAGGCCGTCTTGGAGCTGAAGCAGCGTGGCGACATCCGGGCGCCACCCGAGCAGGCGAAAAACCCTGGAGCGTCCGTGAACCAAGATCTGCGCAGGGATCAAGATCAAGCGGTTGACGAAAGACCGGAACGCCATCGTAAGGACTCGTTGTCTCGTCGCTCGCGCCTTCTTCGATCGCGGTGGCTGGAGCAACCCGAACCAGGCTTTCAGCGACCAAGCCAGGGAGGCGATCACCATGTACGCCCAGTTGGCGTTGAGGGTGTTGAGCGGTGCGTGGAGCGCCCGCACGCCCGTCTTGAGCTGGCTGATGATGTTTTCCTGATGGCAACGCAGATTTGACTCGGTAACGACTTCGGCCTGAGTCATTTTCAGGTCGTTGGTGACGTAGAAGAAGTACTTGAAGTCCGTGCTGAGCGAGAGCTGCCCGCGCTCCTCGGTGATCATCTTGCGCAGCACGACGACGCGGTACTCACGCTT
>JAGQIY010000563.1 GCA_020430865.1 Myxococcales bacterium | reverse complement strand
TGTTCACACCGCCGCTCAGGATCAGGTTGCTGCGCCGCGCCGAGAGAAAGACGTAGCCCTCGGCGTCGACGTGCCCCAGATCACCCGCCGTGAAGACGTGGGGCTCCAGGTAGCACGCTCGCGTCTGTGATTCCGCGCGGTGATAAATGAAGGGCCGAGGTAGCTCGCGATGCCGGCAATACAGAGTGCCTGTCTGGCCAGGTCCAAGGCGCTCCCCCGCTTCATCCACGGCGAAGACCTCGAACTTCGGTAGCGGCCTACCGACGCTGCCCGGGTGCCGCAGCCACTCCTCGGAGTCTATCAGCGTGTAGACGCCGCCCTCGGTTGCGCCCCAGTACTCGAGCAACAGCGGTCCCCACCACTCGATCATGCGCCGCTTGACGCCTGGGCTGATGGGCGCCGCGCCGTGGAGCACCAGCGAGAGGCTCGAGGCGTCGAAGCTCCGCCGCTCGTCCTCGCCGAGGCGCAGCAGGCGCACGCACATCGTGGGGACCACGTGGGTATGGCTGACGCGGAGGCGCGCGACGCTCTCGGTGAAGTCGCGCTCGCTGAAGCGGGGCAAGATGCAGACCCGAGCGCCGTTCAGCAGGTCGTAGATCGCAAACATCAGCGGCGCAGCGTGGTACATCGGCCCGGTGATCAGGTGCACGTGGCTCGCGCCGTCGGGACGGAGTCCATCCAGCCCCAGAGCGCGCCCCGCGGCGCGCAAGCCCTCCCAGGCAGCGTCCAGGGTCGATGCGCGCTGGCGCTCGACGCCCTTGGGGCGCCCGCTCGTTCCGCTGGTGTAGATGCGGGTTCCGCCCGGTGAGCCATCGCTCGCCAGGGGTCGCGCCCTGGACAGGTCGATTCCGCGGGTCAGAGCGGCTTCGTAGTCCGAGCCGAGGCGCAGAAGCGGCGTGCCCTCGGGGAGCAGCGACTCGAGCTCTGGATCCACCACCACCAGCGTCGAACCCGAATCCTCGAGGATATAGGCTATCTCTGCAGTGCTCAGGTGCCAGTTGAGCGGCGTCAGCCACGCGCCGCCAGCGATCGAGCCCAGCACGACCTCCAGAAACTCCGAGCGGTTCCTGGAGAGCAGCGCCAGGTTCTCGAGCGGAGCGCTCCCTTGCGATATGCCGCACCGCTGCGGCTCACGGAGCAGCGCCCCGAAGCCGAGGGCGCGCTCTTCCAGCTGCTCGAAAGTCAGCAGAGCCTGGCCTTCGGGTGAGAGAAGCGCCACCTCGCGGGCGAGGGGCAGGGCGCCAAACAGGGCGCCAAACAGCGAACCGAGCATCTCGCGGATGATAGAGCCTGACCTGCCGCGAGGGCAGGCGAGAGGTGACCACCGCCGCAAAGCGCTACTCCACGCCGCGATTCGGTCGTATCGTTCGTGCAGCATGAGTGATGCCCTGGAGCGGATCCGCGAGCAGAGCCAGCGCCTGGTGGAGATGGCGCGGGGGATCCAGGTGCTCGGTAGGCTCACCTGGCCCAGCGACGTGGTCGACGCCTTCGTCGAGGGCTGGCATCAGGGAAAGCGGGAGCTGCCAGTGGTCGCGCCTCCCAGCGTCGACCTGAGCTCGGAGATCGATGGCCTGGAGGGCTTGCTCGACGAGCTCGATCTGGGACACCCCCTGGGCCGTTACCTCGCGGCAACAGCCGCCTCCTACCTCGACGCCGCGCGCCTGGTCAGCGCCGCCGGGACCCGGGGTTTCCTCGAGTTGAGCCGCAACCTGTATGGCGACCCCAGCTCGCGCATGCCGGGCACGGACGCGTCCTACCTCGACGCTGCTCAGGCCTTGCTGGACGCCACCGGGCCGCTGGCGGAGAGCGTCGGTCCCGATCCCGGCGACTACTGCCTCACCGCGGAGCACGTGCGAAGGGAGCTACAGCAACGCATCGATGGCTTCTTCACGCAGCACCAGGTCGAGGTGGTGATCGACGAGTCCCTCGCCAGCAAGGCGGCGGCCAGCGCGACCCGCATCCGCATCCGCGGCCGCACCTGCTTCAGTGACGAGGATCTGGCGCAGCTCCTCGAACACGAGGCGTTCGTGCACTCCGCGACGGCGCTCAATGGTCGTGCGCAGCCTCTCGTCGACGCCCTCGGGCTCGGAGCGCCCCGCACGACGGCGACTCAAGAAGGCCTGGCCACGCTGGCCGAGGTGCTGACCGGCGCCATCGATCTGGCCCGCTTGCGGCGCCTGGCGCTGCGCACCGTGGCGGTCCACAACGCCCTCGATGGTGCAGACTTCATCGACACGTTTCGCTTCTTTCTCGAGCAGGGACAGACCGAGATGGAGAGCGTGCGCTCGGCGATGCGGGTGTTTCGCGGGGGAGATCTGCGGGGGCGCGTGGTGTTCACGAAGGACGCCGTCTACCTCCACGGCCTGTTCAGTGTTCATACATTTTTCCGTAAGGCAATTGCGGAGCATCGCGTCTCTCTGGTGCGCCGGGTGTTTGCGGGGCGCCTGAGCCTGGCGGACGTGCTCGACCTCGAGGAGGCGTTCGAGGCTGGCTGGATCCGCGAGCCGCTGTACGTGCCACGCTGGGCAGCCAGCACACACACCTTGGCCGCGACCCTCGCCTTCTCGCGTGTCGTCAATCGCATCGACCTCGAGCAGGTCGGGCTACACGATCTGAACCCCGTCTCCGTGAGGCCTCCGCCAGTCGCCCCACGAGGCGGGGAGTGACGCGCTTCCGCTCGCCGCAGCCGCGGTGCCGGTCGCGTGCCCGACCTCGGCTGCCAATCGTGGACGCAGGCCTTGTGTACGCCGCGCCTTCCGCGTACCGCTGAAGCATGAACCCCGACGAACTGACGCGCTTTGCCGAGCGGGCCGACGAGGGTCCCGTGTGCATGCTGAACCTGCTCGAGTTCTGTGACGGTGGAGCAGCGCTCTATGCCCAGTACGCGCGAGCCGTGGAGCCCATGCTCAGCGCTCGTGGCGGGCGCGCCGTGTACATGGGGCGGGGCGCGGAGCTGCTTCTGGGGCCTGAGGATCAGCGCTGGGATCTGGTAGCGCTGATCGAGTACCCCAAGCGCGCCGCGCTGCTGGACATGGTGCAGAGTCCGGAATACCAGGCGATCTCCCACCTGCGGACGGATGCGCTCGAGCGCTCGGTGCTGTTCGCCACCGAACCGATGCTGCCGCCAGGTGGCTGAGCCG
>JAGQIY010000562.1 GCA_020430865.1 Myxococcales bacterium | reverse complement strand
TTGCCGCAGCAGGTGATGCGGTCCGATCGGGATCTGCTCGGTTCTCCCCTCGTCTCGCTCAACGAGCCCAAGCCTGTTTGGCTCGGTCACGCCCCGGCGTCTCCCCAGCAACAGGCCCTGAGGGAGTGGCTCTTGAAGCACCATCAGGGGCGGGGTCGCGTGGCGATCAACGACTGGGTGCTCGGAGAGTACGTCGCGGCCAGCACCGACGTTCCCGTGCTCGGCGGCATCCGTGAGCGCAACGTGCCCCACGTGGACGCCCATCCGTATCGCTCGATGGATGACGGCAAGCTGAAGCCTGCCGGGATGCCGGCGTTCTTCGAGCGCTATGCGGTGGGCTACGTGATCGAGTCCGGCTTTCGCTCGCCCATCGAGGATCAGCTCAAGCTGGTGCAGCCCGTGGAGATCGTCCAGGGCTACCGCATCTACAGGGTGCGCGCCGAGCCGAGCTATTTTCAGCGTGGCAGTGGCCGGGTGACCGCCCAGCGCATGAATCTAATCCGCGTAGAAAATGCGAGAGCAAGCTCCGAGGGAGACGTCGTGCTGCGCTTCCACTACATGGAGAGCCTGGGCTGTCGCCCGGATTGCAGCGTCGAGCGCGAAGACGTGGCGGGCGATCGGGTGGGCTTCATTCGCGTGAATGCGCCACCCGCGAGGTTCGAGATCTTCAACGTGTACTGACGCCCCCGGGCTCTCCTGGCAGCCAGTGACCAAGCAACGCGAAGGTAAAAGGATCTCCGCTCACGCGGCGCCCACCCGCTTGGTGATCTCGAGCGCTCCGCCGCCGTAGCCGAGCTCGAGCAGACGCTGAACGACACCGAAGCGCTCCAGGTCGTGGTCCACTACCTGAGTCAGCGCTTCTTGGATCAGGCTGCGCCCTGCCTGGGGGAAGCTGATGCGCCTCGCCAGCCTTCGCTGGTAGCGCTTGGCGTCTGCAGCATCGATGCTTCCGCCTCGAGCCAGCGCCGTCGCGGCGCTCTCCGCTGCCAGGCGTCCGGAGTAGAGTGCCTGGAAGATCCCTTCGCCGGTGAGGCCGTCCACGCCGCTGGCAGCGTCACCACAGCACAGGATGCCCGGGCCAGCGGGAGGCAAGCCCCAGTGCGATAGCGGGAGCTGCCAGCTGTGAAGTGGTCCGCGCCGTTCGGCTGCGCCGAAGCTCTCTGGGTGCTCGGAGACGAAGCCGTCCAGCAGGTGACCAAGCTTCTTGTGGTTCTGCTTGAAGGTGTCGGCCCGCTGGTAGACCCCGACGTTGCTCTCACCGCCCGCGGCCGGGAACACCCAAAAGTATCCGTGTGGCAACGACTTCGCGAAGTAGTGCTCGCTGGTATGCGCCTCGCCTAGCTTCACTCCGGTGAAGTAGCCGGTAGCGGCCACGCCCAGGTGGCGCTCGACGGCGTGTGGTTGCCCCAGGGCGCGGCGCGCCAGGCTGCCAGGGCCATCGGCGCCGATCACACAGCGCCCATGCAGCTCGAGTCGCCGCGAGGTCGGCGCTCCGTCGCGGCGACGGGCGACGATGCGTAGCGTACCATCGCTCTCTGTCAGCACGTGCTCCGCCTGATGCCCCTCGAGCAGCGTCGCGCCAGCCTCCACCGCACGCCTCACGATCGCCTCATCGAGCAGGAACCGTGGCAGGATGCAGCCAGGCAGGGCGCCATAGCTGCGGCGCACCGAGAAGCCATCGGGGAAGATCGCTACGGCGCCGTGAACGGGAGTGCCACGTGCCTCGAGGGGCTCCCTCACCCCCAGATCAGCCAGCTCACGCAGCGCCAGGTTGCTCAGCGCATCACCACAGGTCTTGGCGCGGGGGAAGCGGCTTCGGTCGATCAGAGCCACTGACAGACCCGCGCGTGCGGCATGAATCGCGGCGGCGGCTCCAGCTGGGCCGGCCCCGATCACGAGCACGTCGTAGCGTCCTGTCATTCTGTCGCCTGAGCGGAAGATTGGAGCGGCCCTCCAGCGAAGGCAACGGAGAACTGGGGTCGCGGATCGGCGGGGGGTGCGATTCCGGCGGCAGAGCGGTTAGATCGAGGACATGCATTCGTTGTTCGGCCCCTGCGGCGGGTTTTTGGGGGGGGAGGGGGAAGGCATTGGCCCGTCACGCTGACGCGCTCGTCTTCTTCGGGGCCACCGGGGACCTCGCGTTCAAGAAGATCTTTCCAGCGCTCCATGCGCTCGTGAGTCGCCGCGGACTGGACATCCCGATCGTCGGCGTCGCGCGCTCCGGGAAGAGCGTCGAGGCGCTGCGGGAGCGGGCGCGCGCGAGCGTCAGGGAGCACGGGACGCTGGAAGACGACGCGGCCCTGGAGCGCCTGCTCGGGCTGCTGCGCTACGTCGATGGCGACTACAAGGACGGCAAGACATTCAGCAAGCTGCGGGAGCAACTGGATGGCTCCGAGAGACCCGTGCACTACCTGGCGATTCCGCCCAGCCTGTTCCCAGTCGTGATCCGTCAGCTCAGCGAGGCTGGCTGCGCGCGGGGCGCGCGGGTGATCATCGAGAAGCCGTTCGGGCGAGATCGAGAATCTGCGCGGAAACTAAACGAGACGATCTCGAGCGTCTTCGACGAGGCGTCGATCTTTCGCATCGATCACTACCTCGGCAAGGAGACGGTGCAGAACCTGGTGGTCCTGCGCTTCGCCAACACCTTCCTCGAGCCGCTCTGGAACCGCAACTACATCGAGAGCGTCCAGATCACGATGGCGGAGCGTTTCGGGGTGCAGGGGCGGGGGAGCTTCTACGAGGAGGCGGGGGCGATTCGAGACGTGGTCCAGAATCACCTGATGCAGGTCATCGGTTTCCTCGCCATGGAACCCCCAGCGACCACCTACAACGAGGCGCTGCGCGACGAGCTGGTGAAGGTGTTTCGCCAGATCCGGCCGCTCACGGCCGGGGACGTCGTGCGCGGCCAGTTCGACGGTTACCGCGAGGAGAAGGGGGTCTCGGCTGACTCTGGCGTGGAGACCTACGCCGCGCTTCGCCTGGCGATCGACTCCTGGCGCTGGGATGGAGTGCCGTTCCTGATCCGTGCCGGGAAGTGCTTGCCAATCAGTGCGACCGAGGTGGTGGTCGACTTCAAGCGACCGCCGCTGAGCCGGCTTGCCCCAGGGAAAGGTAACTTCTTGCGGCTGCGCCTGAGTCCGGAGCTCAACGTGTCCCTCGGAGCACGCATCAAGAGGCCAGGGGACGAGATGGAGTCCGAGGCGACGGAGCTCGCCCTGGTGGATCGACCGACGGGCGAGGTGATGAGCGCTTACGAGCGCTTGCTGAATGACGCGTTGGAAGGGGATCCGACGCTGTTTGCTCGCCAGGACGCCGTGGAAGCGGCGTGGAAGGTGGTAGACGGGGTCTTGGCTTCTCCGCCCACCGTGCGACCCTACGCCCCTGGCACCTGGGGACCAGCAGAAGCAGAACGCTTGGCAGCGGATATCGGCGGCTGGGAGTCGCCAGAGGAACGAACATGACGACACTCAGCATCGACATCGGCGGTTCTCACGTGAAGGCCCTCATTCCCGGTGAGAGCAAGCCGCGAAAGTTCTCCTCCGATGACGATCTCAGCGCGGAGGAGTTCGTCCAGCAGGTCAGGCAGGCAACTCAGGGCTGGGACTACGATCGCGTCTCCATCGGCTACCCTGGAGTCGTTCGCGACGGTCGTATCACCGCGGAACCAGTGAACCTTGGCAAGGGCTGGGTCGGCTTCGACTTCGAGACGGCGTTCGGCTGCCCGGTCAAGGTGATCAATGACGCCGCGATGCAGGCGCTCGGCAGCTACGAAGGCGGGCGCATGTTGTTCTTGGGGCTGGGTACTGGCCTCGGCTCGGCGCTCATCATCAACGGTCACGTCGTTGAGATGGAGCTCGCGCACCTCTCGTTTCGCAAGGGCAAGACCTACGAGGACTACGTGGGGGCCGCTGCGCTGAAGAAGCACGGCTCGGACAAGTGGGGCGAGCGCGTGCGTACCATCGTCGAGGCGCTGCACTCCGCGCTGTTGCCAGACTACGTCGTGCTGGGCGGGGGGAACGCCAAGGACGTGCCGAAGCTGCCGGAGTGGGTTCGCATCGGCGACAACCGCAACGCGTTTCTTGGGGGCTTCAAGCTCTGGGGAGACACGCCGGAGGACACCAGCTCGAGCGGTGCGCCGAGCCGCAAGCCGGGGCGAGGTGCGCCGACGTTGGGTATGGTCGGGCTCGGGCGCATGGGAGGCAGCATGGTGCGCCGACTCCTGCGCAATGGCTGTCAGGCCGTGGTCTACGACCACGAGTCCGAAGCAGTCGAGCGCCTCGCCGCGCTCGGTGCGACACCGAGCGAGTCGCTCGCACAGCTCGTGGAACAGCTCGAGGCGCCGCGGGCCATCTGGTTGATGGTGCCAGCATCGGTCGTGGAGTCCGCCCTCGCGGAGCTGGTGCCCCTGCTGTCCGCCGGGGACGTGGTGATCGACGGCGGCAACTCGTACTACGTGGACGACATACACCGCGCCAAGCGCCTCTCGAAGCGCGGGATCCACTACGTCGACGTGGGCACCAGCGGTGGGGTGTGGGGACTCGAGCGCGGCTACTGCCAGATGATTGGTGGTGAGGCCGAGGTGGTGCAGGCGTTGACCCCGTTCTTCGATGCTCTGGCGCCTGGTGTCGAGGCGGCGCCCCGCACCCCAGGGAAAGAAGGTGCCGTGACCAGCGCGGAGCGAGGCTTCTTCCACTGCGGGGGGCCTGGCGCGGGCCACTTCGTCAAGATGGTCCACAACGGCATCGAGTACGGCCTGATGGCGGCGTACGCCGAGGGACTCAACGTGCTGGAGCACGCCGCTGTCGGGATGCTGGAGCACGCGAGCGACGCCGAGACGGCGCCCATGCGCGATCCTCAGAACTTCGAGTATGAGCTAAACCTCGCGGAAATCGCCGAGGTGTGGCGGCGCGGCAGCGTGATCGGATCCTGGCTACTCGACCTGACGGCTGGAGAGCTCGCGGGTGACGCCAAGCTCTCGCAGTTCGCCGGCCGCGTGAGCGACTCGGGAGAGGGGCGGTGGACGATCCAGGCAGCCATCGACGAGGGGGTGCCCGTGCCGGTGCTCAGCGCCGCGCTCTATCAACGATTTGCTTCTCGAGGCCGCGCAGACTTCGCGGACCGCGTGCTGTCGGCCATGCGGCACGCGTTCGGTGGCCACGCCGAGAAGACAGAGTGAGTCGTGGCTCTCCAGAAGCTGCCCGGTGGGGCGACCCTCGAGGTGTTCCCGGATGCGCTCGGCGCTGCACGCGCTGGAGCGGCGTTCGTCGCCGAGTGCGCGCTGCGTGCGGTCGCTGAGCGCGGCCGCTGTGGCCTGGCCCTGAGTGGTGGGAGCACCCCGCTGCCGATGTTCGAGAGCCTGCTGCGCGAGTCGTTGCCCTGGTCAGCGCTGCAACTGTTTCAGGTCGACGAGCGGGTCGTGCCGTTGAGTGACCCCGCCCGCAACGCTCAGCAGCTGCTGCGGGTGTTCTTGCACGATGGGCACTTCCCCGAGCAGAGCTTGCACCTGATCCCGGTGGAGGGCGCGGACCCTGCGACCAGCTACGCGCGCACGCTGCGTGACGCGCTGGGTACGCCGCCGGTGCTCGATTTGGTGCACCTCGGCTTGGGGGAGGACGGCCACACGGCGTCGCTGGTGCCTGGCGACGCTGCGCTGGACGTTGCCGACGTCGACGTGGTCGAGGTCGCGTCCTATCGAGGCCATCCACGGGTGAGCATGACGTTTCCCGTGATCAATCGCGCGCGCCAGGTGCTGTGGCTGGTCAGCGGCGAAGCCAAGCGGAATGCGCTCGCCGAGTTGGTGAGCGGCAGCTCGGCGTCGCCGGCAGGCCGAGTGGAACGCGCCACGGCTCGGATCATCGCTGACCGCGCTGCGGCGGGGGGCCTCGAAGCTCGCTGAGGTGATTCGCTGGGCCTCGGGTGAGTCGACGCTTTTCCAGCCAACTCGGCGCAAAAATCTGCGATGCATGAGCGCTCCGTTCGTCCCTGGGGCCTGTCACTCGCCATGCTCGCTGCCTTCCGTATCGTGTTCGACGTCGTCGTATACCGACTGCGTCGCTTCGAAATGGCGAACCTGGTGGCCGCGGTGGCGATCATGCTGGCGCTCGGGACCCGTCCGCTGGATCTGGTGATCCGCGCAGGCTTCGGCGCTGGGTTGAACGTGCTCGCCTACCTGACCAACGACTACTGTGACGTGGAGCAAGACCTC
>JAGQIY010000561.1 GCA_020430865.1 Myxococcales bacterium | reverse complement strand
GCAGTCTTGTGGAGGCTGGCCGGGCATCGGCTTCGCCTGGCCCGGCAGTCTTGTGGAGGCTGGCCGGGCATCGGCTTCGCCTGGCCCGGCAGTTGCCTTGCGGATTTTTCTCCAACGCTAACTCTAGCTCTAACTCTAACCCGAACCCGAACTCGTTCTCGTTCTCGTTCTCGAACCCGAACTCGAACCCGAACTCGAACTCGTTCTCGTTCTCGTTCTCGTTCTCGAAACCATCACGTTGGTTCAGCCGACGGCTGAGCGCATATGCCGTGCGGATCCGGACCTGGGGCGCCAGCTGCGGCGCGCTCAATCCTCCATCGCACTGAACGTTGCGGAGGCTTCGTACAGCCGCGGACGCAACCAAGCGGCGCGCTTTCACGCGGCCATGGGGTCCGCGAGAGAAACTCTCGCGTGCCTCGAAGTCGCCGCCGCTCTGGGTGAGACGCGACCCGTGGACGCGGAGGTGCGCAAGCGCTTCGACCGCATCATCGGGACGCTCCACCGCCTCTGCATCAAGTAGCGCCGGCGGGCCATGAGGCGGCTTGTCGCGTCTCATGGCCGCGAGTCGACCTCATCGAACAGGGTAGCGCCCGGCACGCGCTCCAACCACCAGCTACTTCAGCTCCAGGTTGTCGATGCTTGCCGTGACCTGAGCCATGTTCTTGGTCATCAGCTCCTTGGTGCCGCCGGCCTCGTGGACGAACACGGTGTCGTCGGTGACGAACACGCTGACGTAGTAGAGGTGGGGCGTCGTCTCTTGATCGAGGCCGAAGCGGAGCTGCTTGCCGGCGACGCCGCCTCGCGTCTTGACGTCCACCTTCTCGATCAGTGCGTAGCCGCCTTGCTGGCGCAGCTGGTTCTCGATGGCGCGGGTCCAGAACTCGAGGGTGCCGCCCTCTTCGTTGTCGACGGCGCGCACCGCGAGCACGAGGCCGTCGGCCGTGGTGGCTCGATAATCGTAGCGGTCGTCGTACCCATGATCCTCGACCTCGACGAAGCCAGGGGGCGTCGTGGCCTTGAAGGGCGAGCCGCAGGCGACGCTGAGCAGACAGAACGCGGAAGCGAAAAGGAAAGAGAGGCGCATCGGGGTTCTCCGGATCACATCGAGAGCAGGCTGGGTAGACCGAGCTTGCGCAGCCAGTCGAAGGGCAGCTTGACCTTCGGAGCGACGTGCTCGGTACTGCGGGGCTCGAGGCGCAAGGTGATGGTCGAGAAGGCGATCAGCTCACGCAGGAGCTTCAGTCGGCCCTCCATGACCTCGATCTGTGTCGTGACTCGCTCGAGCTCGCGCTCGATCTTCAGAGAGTCTTCCACGCTGTTCGCCTTGGCGAGTAACTGCTGGAAGCGGTCGCGCACCGCCTTCAGGTTCTTCAACCGAGTCGACAGGTCGTAGAACTTCTCGGTGACGTCTTCGACCTCAACGTTCTGATGGAGCACGTCACCGAAGCCGCCGACCTTGGAGAGCGCCTCCCGGAACTTGGCGGAGGGCACGCGCACCACGATCTCGCGGTCCGAGCGGCGCACCAGGTAGCCGCCCATGTCGCGGGCCATTTTCTCGGTGCTGTCGATGACCTCACGGGTCTGGAACACCGCCATGTTGATATCCGCGCGGTAAATTAGCAGCGGGCCCGCGACCTTCTGAGGCGTCTGATCCGAGGGCTCCTTGGCGCCCGTCGGATCGGCGGGAGGCTGACCGCCCTGAGCGTCGGGCTTCGCCTTTGGCGGCGGTGCAGGCTGCGGGCTCGGCGCGGCCGGCGGCGCGGCTCCTGGAGCGTTCGGCGCGGCGGCGCGCGTGTCGAGATCGGCGACCTCGTTGCGCTCGAAGTCCATCTCGGCCATGCCGTCGTCACCGGCGGTCGCCGTGCCCTGAGTAGCCTGGGGCATGCCGCCGTAGGCAGCTTCCTCGGCGGCCATGGACGCGTCTTTGCCCCCATACGAGGCACCACCGCAGCCGACGCCGAAGAGCAGCGAGAGCAGGAACAACCCGGCGCTCAGCCAGACGAACGTCGAGCTGCGCATCCCCCAACAAGAAAACCCACGCATGTGTCGCCTCCAACGGCCGACGCTATCCCGCCCTTACACCCGGTTCGAGGGATTTTCGCCCCTGGCTGAAGACGCTGTGACTTCCGCGGTTGCGGCT
>JAGQIY010000560.1 GCA_020430865.1 Myxococcales bacterium | reverse complement strand
TCCGCCCCCCGTGGCTCAGGGCGATGCCCCGTCGACTGCTGAATACGAGGACGTGGGCGTCGGATGTCGTGGTCTCCACCTCCACGCGCCCCTGGTCCACGTAGAGGAGCGCGAGCTGGCGCATGTTCCCGTTCAGCATCATGCGCTGGCGGTCGTTCATCAGTCGCACGCGAGCGGGCTTCCCCCCGAATGGATGCAGCGTGACATGGGACCCGTTGAAGGCTGCGAAGCTCACGGACTCGGCCGCTTCCCAGGAGCCTGCCCGCTGCACCGCGTGACCGCTGAGGTGTTCCCAGGTGGGCTTGGGGGCCGCGGCAGTTCTTGCGCTCGCGGTGCTGTTGCCCTGCGCGAGGACCGTGGCGCTCGCGAGGCTGAAGGTGAGGAGCCAGCGACTCCAAGCTGTGCGGGTGGTGGCCATGACATCCGGGAGAACGGCTCATCGGGCCGCTCCTTGAATGTTCAGTAGGCTGCATCGCGCCCAGCGCGACCCTCACCCCCAGAACCAGCCACCCAGATCGCCGCGGCGCCCTGCCACTGCGGAGAAGCTGGCATGATTCTAGCAACTTACGCGAGCGCCACCGCGGTCTTCGAGTTGCGACCGGCGTGGGCTGGCTCCAGGGAGGAAACTGAAGCTGGCCAGCCTGGTTTCACAAGCCGAGCCAGGGAGGCATGAGGTGCCCGTGAGCAAGGAAACGCAGAGCTGTCGAGTGTGTGGCGCCGAGCTGGGCGCTGGGCGCTTCTGTCACCAGTGCGGAGCCGTCGTGCAGGTCGCCCCCGGTGCAGATCCGTTGATCGGTCGAGTGCTCAACGACCGCTACCGCGTGCTGCGAGTGCTGGGCGAGGGCGGCATGGGCGTCGTCTACGAGGGCGAGCAGGCGATTGGTGGCAGCGCTCGACGCGTGGCGATCAAGACGCTGCGCGACGTGCATGACCCGGTGCTGGTCGCTCGCTTCTACCGCGAGTGCGAGACGCTCGCCGGCTTGGCCCACCCGAACACGGTGCGTGTATACGACTTCGGCGAGACCAGCGATGGCGTGCTGTTCATCGTGATGGAGTTCGTGGACGGCAAGTCGCTCTCGGACCTGCTGGAAGACGGGCCGTTGTCGCCGAACCGCGCAGCTCGCATCGTGCGTCAGGTCGCGAGCGCGCTCAGCGAGGCTCACGGTCAAGGCGTCATCCATCGGGACCTGAAGCCAGACAACATCTACGTGGTGCGTCGCGGTGAGCGCGAGCTCGTGAAGCTGCTCGACTTCGGCATCGCGCGTCGTTGTCGTCCGGATGGGAGCACTCAAGACGTCAAGCTGACGAACGACGGCAGCGTGCTGGGCACGCCGGCCTACATGAGCCCCGAGCAGTTCGCCGAGTCCAGCGTCGACCAGCACAGCGACATCTACGCGCTCGCCGTCATCACCTATGAGCTGCTGACGGGTGAGCTGCCCTACGGCGAGGCGCATACCCCTTGGGAGTGGGCGACGCGCCACATGAGTTCCGATCCGTTGCCCCTGGCAACGCAGGGGATCAGCGTCGATCCCGCGATCGAGTCGGTGATCTTCCAGGGGCTGGCGAAGGACCCCGCGAAGCGCCCAGACACTGCTCTGGAGTTCGCGGAGCGATTCGACGCCGCGGTCGCTGGCACCCTGGACACGCTCGAGGTGCCATCCTCGCGCCGCACCAGCGGGCGCACCGGAACCGAGGCGATGCGCGCGGCCCCCGCCCACGCCGGGATGCCCACCCAGGCCAGCATGGGGGCCGCATCCCCGCTGGGCATGCCGCCTCTGGTCTTCACTCCGCTACCTCAGGAGCGACCTCGCAAGCGCTCGAAGTTGCCCGCCATCCTGGCGACCCTGGCGCTCGCCCTGGGCGGCGCGACCCTGGCGGTGGCCATGGACCAGGGTCTGCTGAACGGCGACCCCCAGACCGTCGCGACCCAGGACTTCGCGCCAGCGGCTCAGCTGACCGAGGTGGCACCCATCGAGGCCGAGCCACCCGCCCCGGAGCCAGAAGCCAATCAGAGTATCCCCGAGGAACCGCTTTCCAGGACTCCGGTGACCCCGAGGACCCCCAGCCGACCCGCGCCCGCGCCCGCGCCCGCTCCGACGCCAGCACCGACCGTCCCGGGCGTGGTGCTGCCGCTGCCGATCCCCACCTTCACGCCTCCGGCGACCAGTGAGCCGGAGCCACCGCCGGCTCCCGCGCCGACTCCGAGCACGCCGTCCAAGCCATCGCCACCGCGTCTGCAGTTGCCGAACCTGCTCAAGCGCATCCCGAGGCCGTCGACGAAGCCGTCCGCTTCGCCATCGAGCACCGCGCCGACGCCAGCCCCTTCCTCGACAGCGCCGCGCCTGAAGCGTCTGCCCAAGCTGGGTCAGTGAATCGCGCGCAAGGCAGTGTGGTTTTCGATTGGCAGGGTGTTTCTCGACACCCGGCTAGAGAAACCAGAGGCCCAGCACGACCAGCGTCGCCGTTACCGCCACCGAGGTCAGCGCAGCAACTTCCCAGCGACTGCCCCGCGGATCACTGAAGCGAAGCTCGATGGAGGCGAAGCGGCTGGCCTCACGGCGCTGACCGTTGCTGAGCGCCATGTTGGCGGCCCGGATGGCGGTGGCGTGCTGATCGTCCAACATCGGGACGGCGTTTTGACACAGCGTGTCTAGGGCTGTCGAGGCGGTCCATGGATTCAGCTGAATTTTCTTTTGATTGCAGCTGGTTAGCATTTGGTCCGAGCCCAGAGGGGGGCGCACCGAGGTGCAAACCCCGCTCGCCCACGCCGTCCAGGATCGGGCGGGCTTCACAGCGTACGACGAAGACAGGACGCTATCGGAAGCGCGCCTTGCCCCGAGCGTCCCACCACTCCCGATAGCGGGTCTGTGCCTTGGCGCGCTCCGAGCGGGGCAGGTCGTCGTAGTAGCCGAAGTACTCCTTGGTCAGGCTCTTCAGCTCGTCTCCGGCGGCGCGCCGGATCTCTGGCACCTCGTGGAGCAGAGCGTCGATCAGCCACTCGATGCGGTGCCGCGAGGCATTGGCGTTCCACCATTTCTTCCAGCCGCCCTGATCCTGGGCAAAGTCCTGCCGGCTGAGCACGACGAGCGCCCACTGCGCGCTCTTCGCGATGTCCGTGTACTGGCTGTTGAGCAGGTCGATCAGCGCGGGCACTGCGGCTCCTTCGCGCAAGTCGGCCAGCATCTCGATGGCGGCGTGCGCTGCGTCCTCGCTCTGGCGTGCGTCCCCGGCGTACTGGATCAGCGTCTTGAGCAGCTCCGACCTGGCGTCGTCGCTCGAGAGCAGCATCCGACCAGCGGCCAGCGCAGCGCGGCGCACGTCGGGGTCCCTGTCCGTGACGCGTCGGGCGACGTTGCGCGCTGCCTCGCCGCACGGCAACTCACCGAGCAGCCTGGTCGCCCAGCCGCGGACGATGGGATCCCGATCCTGTGTGCGCACGGCGACGAAGCCCACCGCGTCCAGGCCGATCGCCGCGAGCGCCTTGAGGATCGGGCCACACTCGCTCGCCTTGAGCGGTCCATCCGAGCCCAGAGGTTTTTTATCCGTGCGGATTGGTCCGGGGAACGCGGCGAGCAGGGCACCGAGGGAGCGCTTGCCGTCGTCCACGACGGCCTCGAAGGCGATCTCGTTGCCGGCGATCAGGTCCTGTACCAGGTCGTGGGTATCCGACTCGTTGACGATCACCTTGGGCAAGTGGATGTCCGCAGAGTCGTGGCGAGACGCGGGGACCGAAGGCGCGACTGACATGCGGCGCGAGGACGCGGCGAGCGGCGCCTCATCGATCAGCTCCTCGTCAGGGTAGCTGACGCGTTCGTCG
>JAGQIY010000559.1 GCA_020430865.1 Myxococcales bacterium | reverse complement strand
GTTGACCGTGCCAGCGCGATTCGGATCCGAGCCATCCGGCTGGATGTCACAGGTGCCGCCCTCTTTGACCACGCACTGGTCCTCGAGCACGCTCCAGTTCTGGTAGTCGCCGAACAGGCGCAGCTGCAGCGTGTCGTTCACTTTGTACTCCGCACCGAGACGGAACACGTGAGGGAGCGCGGTGGTGAAGTCGGTGGGGCCAGAGCTTCCGCCGGCGAGCGCGTCTTGAGGGCCGTACACGTTGGTCAGCGTGCCGTTGAGGCGCATTTCCCCGTTGAAGTTGGGCGCCGACTGCCAGGACGCTCCAACGACGACCTTGTCTTCTGGTGCCGCCCAGCGCACTCCGAGCCCGAACGACCAGTCGATCCCCGAGGCATCGAGGTAGGTTCGGCCCTCGCGCTGGATGTTGTCGTTGCCCGCGACGTTCCTTGCACGCAGGGTCTGCACCAGCGAGATCAGCATGTTGCCCGACACGCCGAAGGACAGACCCGCGTCCGGGAGATTGTAGCCGACGCCAAGGCTCAGGTACGACGTACGCAGCTGGCCGTCGATGGTGTACCAGCGCTGGCCGCCGTCGTAGAGCCCCTGATACCGCGTCTGATCCTTGAAGTCGTCGTTCTTGTCCCACTTCGCCGCGCCGCCGAACGGCGTGAAGAAGCCGAGGGCCAAGCCGAGGTCACCGAGCTTGGTGGTGACGAAGGCGGAAGGGGAGGGGATGACGTTGAACAGCGAGCCCTCGGCCGTGTTGGCTTCGCGAGCCAGGTCTGCATCCGGGTTGCTCGGGTCGGCCGAGTAGTCCGTTGGCGCTTCCGTGTGCTGATAGCTGGCGGAGCGCCACGCCGCCGTGATGTCGATGAAGACATGAGTGCCGTCGCTCGCAGCGAAGCCGCCCGGGTTGTAGTACAGGCTGGTGCCGTTGGTGGTCATCGGGGTGCCGTGCTCGCTGCCGAAGCGAGCGACGGAGAAGCCGGAGGCGTGAGCGGCTCCGGCGCTGAGCAGCACCGCGCTGGCGAGCGCCGCGGCGGCGCCACTCCTCAGGCAGTTGCTCCGCCAACTTTGTCCCCGTCGCTGACTCATGCTGTCGACCCTTTCCAGACGGCTTTATCGTGGGCCGTCGTCGCGCTCGAGCGCGTACCGACGGACTCCGGAAGAACGTGCACGCTTCGAACCCCGCGTGAACTCGGGTGAGCCTCGCGGCTCAGCCCTCGATGGAAGTCTTTTACCTAGATGTCGAAGAAACCTCCATGGGGTTTCGAGGTGGCGCATTACGGGACTTCAACTCGGGGGCGCAGTCTGGCAGAGTCAGCGCGTGAGACGCGTCTTAAGGGGATTGCTGGTTGCGCTGCTCGGCGCGGCCGGCGCGTTGGCAGTCGGCGGTTGTGCGGATCCAGAGGGCGAGCTCAAGGCGTTCGCGGATCGCTGTGCAGACCAGGTCAACGCCGGGGACACCGATGGCGGAACCACCTGTGATCCGGTGCCCGAGGTGAAGAGCTCCTGCGATTTCAGCTGCACGAACCCGGCGGCCGGGGTGCTGGACGGGACGTTCTTCTACACCCTGTCGGCCTCCGTCGCCGACGACATCCCGCTGGTCTTCCTGGCCACCGCCACCAGCGAAGAGACGGACGGGCAGCTCTACCTCACCTGGTCGCTCCAGCCCCTCGCGAAGGCGGACCGCAAGACCCCAGCTGGACCGCCGATCACGGTCGGCCCGATGCTGGTAGTCGACGGCTCTCTCGCGTACCTGGCCAAGTCGCTGTCGGTCGAGGACGGCGCAGCGAACCCCATCAGCGGCAGCCCGATCGCCGCCGAGAACCTGCTGATCAGCACCTGTCCCGGGGAGACTCGGGACGACCCGCAGGGGATGTGCGAGACGGCTGACTTCTACTGTGGAACGATTCCGCAGGGTACGGTCGTGAAGCCGACCAAGCTCGACATCAGCGGCTCCACCTGGACCATGGTGCGCGTGAGCGGCAGCGGCACCGACGACTACCCAGAACCTCCACCCATCAACTGCGCCATGGACCCCGCGAAGGCGGTGACGGAGCTATGACCCCCGAGGAAAAGAACATCGTCCGCTCGTTGATCGCGGTCGCCTGGGCCGACGGTCAGGTAGAGGCTCCCGAAGAGGGCGTGATCGACGGCTTTCTGGGCCTGTACGACGCCAGCGACGAAGAAGAAGCCGAGCTCAAGGAGTTCGCCAAGGAGCGCAAGACCCTCGAGGACGTGCCCTTCGACGAGCTCGACGACGAGGGCAAGGAGATCCTGCTGAGCAATGCTGCGTTGCTCAGCGCAGCGGACGGCAAGACATCGGAGAGCGAGCAGGAGCTGCTGGACGAGCTGGTCAAGCGGCTCGAGCTGGATGCCGCCGAAGCCAAGCGCATCATCGCCAGCGCCCGAGACGGCGCGATCGCCGTCGGCAATCGCCTGCTCGAAGACGCAGACTGAAAGATCGGCCGCGAGGGCGATTGAATTCCCCGTTCGTGGGCCCTAAGAAGCGCCATGTCCACTCTGCGACTGATTGGCGGCCTGAGCTTGGCCCTGGGCCTCTTCCTGACGACCGCGTGTGACGAGAAGGTACCCGAGCCTTCGTCGGTCGAGCGCAAGACCACCGTCACCGCGACGACGCCTCCGAAGGACGTCACCGGTGGCGTCACGGAGCTCAAGATCGAGGACCTCAAGGAGGGCACCGGCCCCGCGGTGAAGGACGGAGACACCGTCTCGGTGCACTACACGGGCACCCTGCTCGACGGTACGAAGTTCGATTCGTCGAAGGACCGTGATGAGCCCTTCGAATTTACCGTGGGGAAAAGTAGCGTGATCAAGGGCTGGCACGAGGGCCTGGTCGGAATGAAGAAGGGCGGCACCCGCAAGCTCACCATCCCCGCCTCGAAGGGCTACGGAAAGGCAGGCAGCCCTCCGACCATTCCCCCGAACGCCACCCTGGTGTTCGAGATCGAGTTGCTGGAGATCAAGTAGCAAGCCGGCTGTTCGCGCCCACGCGCTACTTCGCTTGCCCGGCCTCTCGGGGGTAGCTGCCCAGCACCTTGAGCATGGCTGCGCGCTCGCCCAGCGTGCCGAGCGCCTGCTTGACGTTCTCATCCTCGCGGTGTCCCTCCAGGTCCACGAAGAACACGTACTCCCAGAGCTTGCCCGCGGGACGCGACTCGATGCGCGACAGGTTGATCCCCGCGTCGTCGAAGATCTCCAGGCTGCGCCTCAGCGCTCCTTGTTCGTGGGGCGCAGAGAACACGATGCTGGTGCGGTCGCTGCCCGTCCTTGGAGCGTCTCGTTCTCCGATCACCAGGAAGCGGGTGGCGTTGTGCTTCCGGTCTTGAATATCCGCACGGAGAATGGTCAGCCCGTGGAGTTCCGCTGCGAGGCGTGAAGAGATCGCCGCACTGCCGGGTTCCTCGGCGGCGAGGCGGGCTGCGGCCGCCGTGGAGGAGCTGAGCACTATCTCCGCGTGGGGCAGGTTCGTATTCAGCCAGGTTCGGCACTGCCCCAGGGGTTGGGGGTGAGAGAATACCTTGCGCACGCTCGCAAGCTCCGCCGAACGTGACACCAGGCAGTTCGCAACCTCGATCACGATCTCGCGGCGAATGTGGACGTCGCTCTCGATCAGACTGTCCAAGGTGAAGGTCACACCGCCCTCGGTGCTGTTCTCGATCGGTACGACACCGTAGGTGACCTCCTTGCGCATGACGGCGTCGAAGACGCCTGCGATGGTCGAGGTGTCGACGTACCGCATCGCGACACCGAACGCGCTCTTGGCGGCCATGTGGCTGAAGGTGCCTGGCGGTCCGAGGTAGGCGACGGACAGCGGTTGCTCCAGCGCCAGGCAGGCACTGATTACCTCGCGGAAAACAGGGCGAACCGAGCGCTCGGGGAAGACCGCGTCGGGGAGCTCCTTGAGGGCGTCCTCCAGCCGCTCGAAGACCTTCGTCTCGCGCTCGGGATCATGGATGTCCTTGCCGGACTCGCGCTTCAGCTGTCCAGCGCGCAGGGCGAGCCTTGCCCGCTGATCGAGCAGCTCCAGAAGCCGGCGGTCCAGGCTATCGATGTGTTCGCGCACGTCGCTGACGTCGAGGGCATCGGTGGCGCGTTCCCCCGGAGGTGCATCGTCGGGACCTGACATGAGGGCGGTGTTATCACCCCGGCGTCCACGCTTCAGCCTTCTTGCCGCTGATGCTCCTCGATAGCCGTGCGAATGGCCTCGGCGGCGTGGAGCCGGCTGGCGTCGGCCCAGCCGAGCAACGATGCCGTCGCATCCACCACGGCCACCCACGGATCGGCCTCGGCGTAGAGCTGACGCACGATCTCGAGCACGGCGTCGAAGGGCGTCGACTGCCTGAGACGCGTGGACAGCCCGCCGTAGAGGATCTCGGCGCAGTCGCGGATCGCCGGTTCGAGCAGGGGGCGCTGTGTGTCGCGAATGGCGCGGTGAGCGCGCCGCACGAGGTGGGCTACGCGGACGATGCGCGCGTTCGAGTTCTCCAGTGCGGAGTAGGCGAGGGAAGCGCGCTGGATACGCAGCTGAGTCGTGCGGTTGGCGCGGCCTCGGGCGATCGCGCGCTCCAGCCTGACCGACAGACGTCGCGCCTGGATCATCCACTCGGGCGCATCGATGGGCAGGCGCGGCAGGGCGTGGACGCCATCGAAGTCGTCATTGGGCACCGAGATGGGGTCCTCTGACGGAGGCGCGAGGGCCGTTTCCGTGCGCTGGGAGAGCTGCAGCAACTCCTCGTCCGGGCCACGGAACGCGGTCTCCAGGAGCGAGCGCCCAGACTCGCGCTCGTCGTCGTCATCGAACATCCGAGCGGTGTCGAAGAGGTGGGAGCGCGGGGTGTCCATGGTGGGAGACCCCGGTCGACACCAGGCGCGAGCGCCGCCGAGGGTTCCCTCACCATACCTCGAAAACCCACCTATTCGAGTTCAATCTCCGGTGTCGACGAGCTGGGGGGGTGATCCACCAGCGCGATGCGGATCGCCTGGGCCGCGTGGGCATTGGAGGTGTCGGTCCAGCCGAGCAAGGAACACGTCGCCTCGAGCACCGCCTTCCATGGATCCGCTTCGGCCTTCATGCCGCGCACGACCTCCACCACCTGCTCAAACGTCGCACTTCGCAGCACATGGCTGGGCAAGGCGTTCCACAGCACCTCGGCGCAGTCATTGACCGCCTCTGCGAGCTCCGCCCGAGGCGTGTTGCGGATGGCGGTGTGGGCACGCTCGGCGATGTGGCTCACGCGCGCGATCTCCGCGTCGCTCGAGCCGTTGAGCTCCCACGCGGCCCAGGCGCGCTCGATGCAGGCCTCCGTCGTGTCGCTGATGCTCTGTGAGTGGATCGCGGCCTCCAGAGCGAGCGCCATGCGACGGGCGCGCCGCATCCACCCGGGGGCATTGCGCGGGAGATCACCGCCGAAGTCGGGCGCCTTGAGGGGTCGCGCCGGGGTGCGACGCCCAGGCGGCGGATCCGTGCCTTCCAGCAGATCCGCACTCGGCGGGAAGGCCTCCGGAGCGATCACCTGGATGTCACGCGTTTCATTGCCGTCGGGCAACGCGTCCTGCGCCGAGACCTCGGTGCGCGCCGTCGACCGACGACGCTTCCTCGAGCCACGCGCTTCCTCCGGGCTGAGGCGCACGGTCTCGAACGGGTGCTTGCGATTGAACTGAGGCGGAGTCTTGTGAGCCACGAAGCCTCACCAGGATACACGAGAGCCGACCCGAGCTGGGCTGCTGCTCTTCGACAAAAACACGAGGAGCCATCTCCCTGGTGGGGCGATGGCTCCTCGTGGCTCGGCACGGATCCGCGTCCTCCGCGGCCTCGGCCGAGCAGCCTGAGGTCAGCCGTGTGCTACTTGAGCATCTCGGTGAACTTCTGGAGCTTCATCGCGAGCCCCATGTCGCCCTCGATCTTCAGCTTGCCGGTGAAGAACAGCTGCTGGCCGTTGGCCTTGCCCTCGACCATGTCGACGTAGTCGCTGGCGGCCATCTTGATGGTGCACATCGCGTCGCCGTCGCCCTCGGTCACCCCGGGGTTGTCCTTGAGGTTGATGATCCACGTGCCGCCGCCGTCGCCGTCGAGCACGAACTTGTAGGTCGCGCCGATCTCCGCCGCCTTCTCCTTGTTCCCGCCAATCTTCTCGCCGGCTTCGGCCATCTTCTCTGCTGCAGTTGCCATGGTATCTCCTACTTTCTCAATCGCGCTCGGGGCGCCTGTGCTTGCTTGAGTCGCGCCCAAGGGCGCGGAGTTTGAGGCCCGTGGTCGGCCACGAACCGCTACGACCGCCGCCGCCTCTCGAGGGGAGAGCCGACGGCGGAGGAGTCCTTCAGGTCGTCGCCATCTCCCGCACCGCTTCGACGAAGCGCTGATGACGGCTGGTCCAGATCCACTGCACCAGGCTGCGCGCGCGCGGGG
>JAGQIY010000558.1 GCA_020430865.1 Myxococcales bacterium | reverse complement strand
TCGCGAAGACGCTGGGGCCCTTCAACGTGCACCGGCTCGATGGGTACCGGCACGAGTTCGGCTCGCTGCCGTACGCCGAGGCCAGCCCGGCGCTGGCGCACCTGTCCGCCGAGCATCGTGACCTCGTGCTGCACCTGATCGCAGCGCACCACGGCTACGCCCGGCCGCTGATCTCGACGCGCGGCTGCGCGGACGCGCCGCCTTCGGCACTTCGCGAGCGGGCGCAGGCGGTGGCGCTGCGCTTCGCGAGGCTCCAGCAGCGTTGGGGGCCCTGGGGCCTGGCGTGGTGGGAGGCGGTGCTCCGCGCCTCGGACGTCCTGGCGTCCCGGGACAACGACGCGCCGGAGCACCGGCTGCGTGCGGAGGACGTCTGATGGCGCGCAGCGTGGTGCCCGTGGATCTGTTCAACCCGGGGCAGGTGTTCGCTTGCCTGGGGTTGATGGAGTTGGCGGAGCAGTTGATCGGGCCGACGATGGGCGGCTTCGTGTGGCAGGCGCACGACGAGTCCGAGTTCGTCCTGGAGTGCGAAGCCGAGGACGATCCTCTGGCGACCGTACTTCGCTTCCTCGCTGAGGCGGAAGTGCGGTCGCTCGTGCCGCCGAACGCCGACCTGACGACCGAGAAGTGGAGCGTTTCGTCGCTCGGCCTGGGACGCTTCGATGCCTTTCCGGTGCCGCAGCCCGAGTCACCGGCGTCTCTGCCCGCCGTGCTCTCGGCGCGCGGTGTCGAGGTGATCGTCGCCTCCTGGGGCGACGCCCGCGTCCGGGACCGGATCAGCACCGGGCGAGACGCTCTCAAGTTCTGGGGAGGGTCCGGGGGCTACCCGGGCGCCGCGCTTCTGCGGGACGCGCTCGATCTGGCGAGGGACCAACTCGAGGACGCATCCGAGCGTCCCTTCGACGTCGCGAGGCCGCAAAGCAGCAGCTTTCGTTTCGACTGGCGCCGGGACTACGTGCCCCTCGATGCGGGCTTCTCGCTGAACGAGCACGCATCCATGGCGCCGCAGGGCTATCCGGTGGTCGAGATCCTGGCGGCCATCGGGCTGTCGCATGCGCGGCCAGAGCGGCAGTCGAAGCTCAGGTACCGCTACGGGGTGGTGGGCCACGCGGCGCCGCTGGGCCAAGCGCACCTCGGGCTGCTGCCGGCGGCCATCCTTCGAGCGGGACTTGGCGGGTCGCCGCTGCCCTTCGACCGACGCGCTTTCATCATGCAGCTCGACTGGCCCGGTCAGGAGAACCAGGCGCGGTGCATCACATCCGTCTTCGAGGAGACCATCCAATGAGCAAGAGTCCGACCGACGATCAGTTCGAGTCGTGGGCCAACGAGTCGACGAGCGCCGTCGCGCTGCACTTTCGCCAGCACCTGATGCCGGTCGAAGGCCACGGTGCCGTGTTCTTCCCGCCGACGTTCGCGGACGTCGGGTACAACATCGATTCGCTGGCCGATGGTACGCGGGTGGCGCTGGTGGACAGCGTGGGATCGCAGGCCAATCGGATGGAGCCTCTGTTCGACACGCCCGAGTGGCAGCACCTGGTGCCGCGGATCACGATCGCCTACGGCGACGAGAAGAAAGGCACCGATGGCGAGATGTCGCTGCTGGAGGCGGGCCACCGGCTGGGCGATGCGGTTGTCCGCTGCACCGAGCTCAAGGAGGAGGCCCAGCGCGCGTTCCAGGCGCTGCTCCGCCGGGGGAACGCCGCGCACCTCGCGAAGCTGGCGCCGACGTCGCTGGTGTTCGGCGTCTGGGACTCGCGCGACACGATGGCGAAGGTGCCCCGACTTGTCTCGAGCGTGATCCGCGCCTGGGACGTCTCGGAGTTGAAGCGATCGGCACAATACAACCCCGCGCTGGACTACGCGGCGCTCGAGGTGTTCTCGGAGGAGGAGAAGCAGAAGGCGGAAGGGAAGAGCAGCGGACCGCTCGCAGAGCGCGGCTTCGTGCACGTGCCGTCCAGTCGCGCCCTCGGCGGTGTCGTGGCGCGCGGGCCCATTCGTCGCGATGTCACGGTGAACCTGGTCGCGCTCCGACGGCTGCTGGCCGACGACGAGGCGCAGTCGCAGGCGCTGCGGCGGTACGTGCTGGGGCTGGCGTTGGTGGCGGCGACGGCGCCGCAGGATCCGTTCCTGCGGCAGGGCTGCCTGCTCGTGCCGGATCCGGACGCGGCGGCGGGCTGGGAAGTCGTCGAGCGGACGGGTCAGCGTCGGTCGGTCGAGCTGCACCCCGAGACGTTGGCAGCCCGCGCCAAGTCCGCGGCGGAGGCTTTCGGAGTCGGCGAGGGC
>JAGQIY010000557.1 GCA_020430865.1 Myxococcales bacterium | reverse complement strand
GGGCGCGCAGCCCGCTCTCAAGCCAGCATCCTCATCACGGGGGAACGAGGCACCGGCAAGGAGCTGGTGGCGCGCGCAATCCACCGCGCCTCACCCCGCAACTCAGGCCCCCTGGAGAAGCTGAACTGCGCGGCCGTGCCGAAGGACCTGATCGAGAGCGAGCTGTTCGGGCATGAGGCCGGGGCCTTCACGGGGGCGACGAAGCTGCGTCGTGGGAAGTTCGAGCGAGCGAGCGGCGGCACGCTGTTCCTGGACGAGGTGGGGGACATGCCCCTCGACATGCAGGCCAAGCTGCTGCGCGTGCTGCAGGAGCACGAAGTCGAACGGGTCGGAGGCAGCGAGACGTTCAAGGTCAACGTTCGGGTGGTGGCCGCCACGAATCGCAACCTGATCGAGGCCTGCAACGAGGGTGAGTTCCGTCCTGACCTGTACGACCGCTTGAACGTCGTGCCCCTCGCGCTGCCCCCGCTGCGCGCGCGCCGCGAGGACATCCCGCTACTCGCAGATCGTTTCCTCACGGCAGCTGCAAAACACAACGACCGCCCCGGCGTGCGGCTGTCTCCCGAGGCCGTCGAGAGCCTGGCGCGCCACTCCTACCCCGGCAACGTGCGCGAGCTGAAGAACCTGATCGAGCGCCTGGTCATCCTGAGCCCCGACGACACCGTCACCGGGGGCGACGTCGATCGCTCCCTGGGCATGGGCGGTCACGCCAAGACCGCCGGCCTCTATCGACCCGACGTGCCGTTTCGGGTGCTGGTCGAGGAGGCGGAGCGCACGATCCTGGAGGAGGCGCTCGCCCACCACTCCGGACAGATGGCAGCGACCGCTCGGGGGCTCGGACTCGAGCGCTCCCACCTCTACAAGAAGGCCAAGTCCCTGGGCCTGCGCGGAGAGTGAGCTAGCCGGCCTTGGGTATGCGTGCGCTCGACTGGTTCATGAACCGGCGTGCGAGCGTCGCACGCATGGGACGGCTCGGCGACTCCACCCGGAGCACCTGACGAACCCGGCGGTCCGCCTGCACGAGTCCATCGAAGATCGTCTTCAGATAGTCGTACGAAAGCGTCAGAGGGCGATCGAGCACCAGCACCACCCGGTCGTGCTCCGAGAGCGCCGGCAGCAGTACCCGGACACGAAACCGCGTCGCCGAGAGCGTGCCGACGGGACACGCCCCGCCCTCGAGCACACTGACGTAGTCGGCGAGGTCGATTCGTAGCTCGTTCTCCACTACCAGTCTCTCCGGAGGCAGCGTCGACGTGACCCTGCTGCCTCTGGATACGGCCGTGCTAGAGAAGTCCGTAGAGACAAAGCTACGCTACGACACGTCCGCTGCAGAGCGGACGCGAGGTGGCCAGAATGGACAGGTGCCGACCACACCCAGTGAGCTAGCCGCGCGCATTTCTGCAGGGGAAGTCGTGGAGGACGATCGCTTCGACCGGCTACTCCCTGCAGCGCTGCGTGCCCACTCGCGCCGCTACTTCACCCCGGTGGCCGTTGCGTTGCGCGTGGCCGAGTGGCTGCGCGACGAGGGGGCACAGGAGCTGCTCGACATCGGCTCTGGCGCAGGAAAGTTCTGCGCGATCGTCGGGCTTCGCACCGAGTTGCACGTCACCGGACTCGAGCACCGCGCGGACCTGGTCGCCGCGAGTCGTTCCCTCGCGGAATCGCTCGGCGTGGAGACCAGAGTCAGCTTCCTCCACGCCGCCCTGGGAGAAGTCGCGTTGCCGAGCGCCGATGCGTACTACCTGTACAACCCGTTCGGCGAGAACCTGCTGGGACTCGAGGGCCAGCTGGATCACAACGTGGAGTTCGGCGAGGCCCGATTTCGCCAGGACGTGGGGCTCGTGCAACGACTGCTCCGCAGGGCGCCCAGCGGAACGCGACTCATCACCTACAACGGCTTCGGGGGTGTGATACCGACAGGCTACGAGGATCGGCGCGTGGAGAGACACGGGCTCAACGACCTGGTCCTCTGGCGCAAACGCTGAATAGCTCCATTTCCATCAGGGAATCCACGGCGGCGCGACAGAGAAGCGCGACAATTCCGTGGCTGGTGAGAGAATCGGGGTGGCTCACGCCAACGAACGGATTGCCATCGCCTCGGCTGGCCCACGAAGCCGAGGTGTCCAGGCTGTTCAGGGAGAAGTACGCATGCCGACCCACATCGCTACCGCGCTCGCCCCACGAGTCGAAGCAGCTCTGGACACGCTGGTGCAGGGACTCGCACGGAGAGCGCCCGAGCTGGTGCTGGCGTTCGCCTCCCCCGCACACCCTCTCGCGGCTGTGCTGGAGGCGGTGGGTGAGCGCTTCCCTGGCGCTCGCGTGATGGGCGCGTCATCCGCTGGTGAGTTCTCCGAACGAGCGGAGGCGAAGGGCGCCATCTCGCTGTTCGCGCTCGCCGGCGACTTCCAGATCGAGACCGGGATCGGCGAGGGCCTCTCTGCAGATCCCGAAGCCGCCGTGAGAGCGGCGCTGGGCAACACGCCGCGGGCCGGTGACCATCCCTGCGAGACGGTCATCCTGCTCCTCGATCCGCTCACCGGTCGCGGTGAAGAAGCGACGTTGCTCGCAGCCAGCCTGCTCGGTCCGGATGTGCCTCTCGCCGGTGGTGCCGCAGGAGACGACCTCGCCATGGCGTCCTGCCTCGTTGGTCTCCCTGGACGGACCCTGAGCGACGCAGTCGTAACCGCGCGGATACGCAGCCGGCGGCCTCTGGGCCTCGGCGTCGCCCACGGGCATGTGCCACTGGCCGGCCCCTACCGTGTGACCCGTGCCGAGGGCAGCGTGATCTACGAGCTGGACGGCAAGCCTGCGTTCGAGGTCTGGGCCGACGCAACCCAGGCCGACGCGCGCGCCCGGGGCATGGATCCGCGAAGCCTCCAGCCCGAGCAGCTGGGGAGCTTCTTGCTGCAGTACGAGGCCGGGCTGGCCACGGGGGATGACTTCAAGGTCCGCGCGCCCCTGTCGCGAAACGACGATGGCTCACTCAACTTCGCGTGCGGCGTCGCTCAGGGTGCGCAGCTGCATGTCATGCAGGGCCGCCCGGAGGCCCAGATCACCAGCGCGCGTCGAGCCGCGGCGCGCGCCAGGGAGAACCTGAAGGACAGCGTGGCAGGAGCGCTGGTGTTCGACTGCATCTGCCGCAACCTGATCCTCGGGGAATCGTTCAAGGAGGCTCTGAGCCAGATCTCTGCAGAGCTCGGGGATGCACCCTTGGCCGGCTTCGAGACCTACGGGGAGATCGCTCTGACCGCAGGCGATCTCTCGGGCTTTCACAACACCACGAGCGTCGTGCTGGCGTTCCCTCGCTGAAGTCATGGGAGAACCGTACTCGACGACTCGAACCATCACCGGCATCCGCCTGGTGGAGCTGCTCGCGCCCGCCCTGGGCCAGGACGCTGCGCTGCAGGCCGTTCGGCATGCGTGCAGGTTGGTCGGCTGCAGCGAGTCCGAGCTGCAGCGCGAGGAGGCCATGAAGGTGCTCGAGACCGTCGCCGAGCAGCCTGGGCTGGTGGGAATCACCGGGCGCTTTGCCAAGAGCCGCCTGCTCCTGCAGTGGAAGTAGCTCCGGGCCCAGCCAAGCAGAGCCCAAGAAAAAGCCCCCGGAGCCACGCTCCGAGGGCCTCCTCGCCGCGAGCAGCTAGCGCCTCACTTCTTCGCGAGCCGAGCCTCGCGCTCCTTGACCTGCTCCTTGACCTTCTCGACGATCTGCCGCGGGCAGGTGGCGTAGTGGCTGAACTCCATCACGAACTGGCCACGACCAGCCGTCATCGAGCGCAGATCGCCGATGTAGCCGAACATCTCCGAGAGCGGGCATTCCGCACGGATGTGCACATTGGTCGCCCCCGGCTCCTGGCTCTTGATCATGCCGCGGCGACGGTTCAGGTCACCGATCACGTCACCGACGTTCGCATCGGGCACGTAGACATCGACCTTCATGATCGGCTCCAGCAGCTCGGGAGCACACTTCGGCATGGTCTGGCGGTATGCGGCCTTGGCGGCCGTCTCGAACGCCATCTGCGAAGAGTCGACGGCGTGAAAGCCACCGTCGCGCAGGGTCACCTTGATGTCGACCACCGGGAAGCCGCACTGCGGGCCCTTGTCGAGCATCATCTTGAAGCCCTTCTCGACGGACGGAATGAACTCCTTCGGGACGTTTCCGCCGACGACGTTCGACTCGAAGACGAAGCCCTCACCCTGCTCGAGAGGCTCGATGGTGTAGTCGATCTTCGCGAACTGACCCGAACCACCGGTCTGCTTCTTGTGGGTGTAGCTGTCGTCGGTCGCCTTGGTGATCGTCTCACGGTAGGCAACCTGGGGCTCGCCGACGGTCGCCTCGACCTTGTGAGTGCGCTTGAGGATGTCGACCTTGATGTCGAGGTGCAGCTCGCCCATGCCCTTGAGGATGGTCTCGCCCGACTCCTGATCCACTTCCACGTGGAAAGAGGGGTCCTCGGCGACCATCTTGCCCAGGGCGTTGCTGAGCTTCTCGCTGTTGGCCTTGTCCTTGGGCGTAACGGCGACGGAGATGACCGGATCCGGGAACACCATGGGCTCCAGGGTCGCGGGCTGCTTCTCGTCGCACAGCGTATGACCGGTGCGAACGTTCTTCAGACCGACGATTGCGATGATGTCGCCAGCCTGCGCCGAGTCCACCATCGTGCGATCGTTGGCGTGCATCTCCACCATGCGACCGATGCGCTCGGTCTTGCCCGTGGCGGTGTTCAGCACGGTGTCACCCTTGTTGATCTTACCCGAGTAGATGC
>JAGQIY010000556.1 GCA_020430865.1 Myxococcales bacterium | reverse complement strand
TCCACCAACCCCTGGGTGGCACGCCGAGGGCCGCGCCTCGAGCGACGTCGACCCCTTCGACGGGACCCGAGACCGGGTCCCTCGACTGTCCTTGTGGTGCACTCCGACCAGCTCCCTGGTGTGAGCCGAATCGAATCGGAGCTTGCCGCCAGCGTGTGTCAGAACCCCCTGATCCGACACAGTTTCAAGATGTTAGCTGGCGTCGGCCCCCCACTACCTTTCAAACTTGAAAACCCGAGTACCACGAGGGTCCGAGTTCGGCAATCCGAGA
Organism: Myxococcales bacterium; assembly: GCA_020430865.1. The sequence continues at coordinate 2,651 of JAGQIY010000556.1, read as the reverse complement.
TACCGAAAATTTGCCCCGCTCGAGTGACAAGTTATCCCCATCCGGTCCACATGAAAGCAACCGGGGTCGAACGTCTGACCACGCGTTCAGAAGGCCCTACTCACCTGTGCATGCTCCGCTGCCTGGGCGCGGCACCCGATGCCACCACGCCCGTTTCCGCAACCTTGTTCCGCAAGTGGCATCAAGCAGCGGCCCGCGAGCCGATCGGTACCCCGAGACGAGGCCCCCGCTCAGGCGAAATCCCGCGAAGCTTCGGGGTCGACCCGAAGCGCTCGCAAGACCTGCGGGAGCTGGTTGCGTGGCACGCTGACCCGCGTCGGCATGCCGCCCTGCAACCCGAACAGCTCGAGGAAGTTGTATCCGCTGTCATAGGCGGCAGCCACGGAAACGCTCGCGGAATCGAGCACGATGCTCACCGGCTCACGCTCCTGGCCGAGCAAGAGGAGCAGGGTCTTGTCGACCGCCCGGTAGCCCTGTGCGATGTCCACGATCGCCACACCCGGAGCATAGCGCACGTAGCTCGCCGCAGCGCGCCGCGTCTCTTTCTCTATGGGAATGAGCTCTCGAGCGGCGTCGTCGATCGGCGCCCAGAGGTGCTTGTCAGCGAGACCGCTGGCGAGGTGCCGCACGATCAAGCCGAACAGCCCCGTGTCTCGTGGTCGCGCTCGCAGCGCGCGATCGAAACGCTCGGCGGTCTCGCTCGGCTTCCCGGTGCGTGTGTCGATGGCGTGCGCATCCGCGTCGCACCCCGGATAAGGCTCGACGCCGCCACGCATCCACTTGGCCGCAGAGGCCAGGCCATCGAAATCCGTGTGGCAAACAATCGTGTCGACGGCACCAGTGCGCTCGACCAGCGCCTCGTCGATCATCTCTGGACACGCCCCGTGCTCTGCCTTGGTCGCGAGCACGAAGCGCGGATCCTTCGCGTACTGGGCGTGCAGCTCGTGGTCGTGGTGATCCACCCACGCCGCCAGGCGATCCCCCAGCCCCAGCAGGAATGGCTTGGTGATCTTGTCGAAGCCACCGCCACCCATGCCCGCAAAGGCGATGTCCAGCACCACCACGCGCCCCGAAAGGCTCTTCGGTTTCGGTAGCTTGCGCGGAGTCGCGAAGGCCAGCTTGGGCGCTTCGGCAGCGGGACCGCGGCGCGCTGGGGCGGGAGGCGACTTCGTGGCAGATTCGTCGTTGGACACGTGCAGATCCGAGCGGGAGAGGCGGGCTATACTACAAATGAATCGTGACGCCCCTGCTGCGTCAGAGTCTTTGCGAGATCCCCGCGCGACAGCCGGCCTCGCTAGCTTGAAGGAGATTGGATGATGAGCCAGCACCTGACCCGCCCCGACGCTCCCCATCGACGCGCACGGCAGTGGGGACCGTCGTTTGGAGGGGGCAGCTTGCTGGCCCTGGGCTTCGCGCTGTTGGGGCCCGACGCCAGCGCCGCGCCCTCCCCGAGCGCGCCAGCCGAAGCTGCCTCTCCCCAGGCCGATACGCAGGCCGACAAGCCGGATACCGACAATGGAGCGGGCCCCACTTGCATCATCACGGGGAGCACCACGCCGCCCAAGGATCTCGAGCTCTACGACAAGGCCAGCGGGGGCAGCGTGGTGGCTCGCCTGACGGGTGTGGAGACCCCGCTCAAGGCCTATGAGTTTCCGAAGGGAAGCGATGAGCGCGCACGCCTGGACACCGGCACCGGGAAGGGCCATTTCCGCATCCAGGGTTACGTACACACGAAGCAGCTCCCGCTGTACACCAAGAAGGCACTCACCGTCCTCCAGGGCCATCTATGGATCGGCGCGCACCAGGAGGTGCACTTCGATGGCTCGAGCCCGAAGCGTATCCGGGTGGCAAAGCACATGAAGCGGCCCCTCTCCCAGACCTTCAAGACCTGGACCTCCTGCAGCAACCTGAGCTTCGATCAGGGCACCCCTCCGGGCTGGTCGATCGATGGTGACGCCCGCGGCTACCGCATGAAGTCAGACTCGATCACGCTCTACGACGACTACGGGCGGGACAAGAGCGACGTCGTCACGCTCAATCGCGCCGCGGGCTCGGAGATGGTGTTCTGGAGCACCAAGCGCCACGGCGCCTACGTCCAGGTCGCCTACCAGGGTGAGATCATGCTCGAGGCTTGGGCGAAGGCCTCGACGCTGAAGGCGCTGCCGAAGGGCGAGATCATGGACCACTACGTACCCCCCAAGCGGGTGGTCACTGGCTCCAAGGTCCAGGTGCAGGGCGAGACGAAGCTGGTCAAGACCACCCGCGAGCACTACCTGCGCTTGGAAGCGAAGGAGGACGCGCCCAAGATCGGCAAGATCGAGATCGACACCGAGGTGCTGGTGCTCGACGTCGTCGCTGGCTGGGCCAGCGTGATGCCGAAGGACGCGACGGTCATGCCGCCCAAGGAAGGTCAGTTCTGGGTGAACGCCGAGGACCTCGGCCTCAGCCCTCCGACCAAGCCAGCTCCGCCGCCGACGCCCGCGGAGTGAACTCGAGGGCGAAAGCGCCCGGGTACGAGACAGCCTGGAGTCGCGCCTCGAGCGCCTACAGTCCCAGGTTCTGGCGCATGCGCGGGCCGGGGTCTTCCAGGTTCGGCTGGAAGGCCTCGCCGGTGATCGTCTCCACGGCTTCGATATAGCGCTTGACCGCCT
>JAGQIY010000555.1 GCA_020430865.1 Myxococcales bacterium | reverse complement strand
TGTTCGACTCGCGGCTCGCGCTCGGCCAAGACGGCGAGGAACGCTTCGCCTCGGTTGACCCAGCGCCGCAGCGCCTCCTCGATGGCGTCGACCGGCACCGAGCCGGAGCGAGCCAACCTACGCGCAAGGTCCACCGACACCACCAGAGAATCGGCGACGACGGGCAGCCGACGCAAGCGCTCACCACCACATCAGTCGTTTGCTCCAGACAAGCGGAGCGGTAGCCCGAATGCGCCGAAGCGGCGCCCGCTCACTTCGAGAACTGGTAGACGACTTCCGTCTTGCGCACCAAGCCGAGCTCGTCGCGAGCAACCTGCTCGACAGCGGTCGGATCCTGTTTGATGCGCTTCACTTCCGCCCGAAGTTCGTGGATCTCCTGACTCAGGCGCGAGACCTCGTCGTCCACTTCGGCTCGCTCCGCGCGCAGCCGATCGAGCCGCGGGAGTCCCTCCGGCGACAGCATCAACCAGGGCACCGAGACCGCAGCCAGCGCCAGGATGGCGATGGGCAGGACGCGCTCGAAGAACAGCTGACGATGCAACATGCTGCATGTCGTGACCCAGCCGCGCGCGCCGGGCCAAGTATTCGTGCACGGTAAATGCTGTTGAGCCAGGAAGTGTACATGCTCACTGAACGGGTCTGCGTGCCGCGATCCGGAGCCGCGTTTCAGCTTCTGGAGCGGCGCTCGGCCGCCGGTTCAGGTGTCAATTCCTCGGGCGTTTCGCTATGATGCGCCGCCCTGGGCGGTACTAGCCAAACACCCGATTGCTGAGTTCGTCACTCCCACGTTCACTCATGGATAATCCACCCCCACGGGTTGGTGGTTCCGCGAGGGAGTTGGGGGTGAGCGGACCGAAGCGCGTCAACCCGGAACAATACAGCATGGTCGAGATGGACATACTGCGTGCGGAGCTGGAACGACTGTTCGAGCTCGATGAAATCATCAACCTCACGCGTGGCGTGCTGGGGATCGAGCCCGAACAGGTAGGCGGCACGGCAGCGAAAGGTTCTTTCGTTCGCGCGCTGACCGAGCACTGCGTGGAGGCGGACGCGATCGAAGCGCTGTGCGACGCGGTCCTCGCGAGCAAGGAGGACACCAGCCCCAAGCTCAGCCAGATCCGAGTGCACGGGCTGCTCCAGCCAGAGGAGCTCGAGCTGGGCAAGGCGTTCGGTGACTTCCAGCTGACACGCAAGCTGGGAGAGGGGCGCCTCGGCGTGAGCTATCTCGCCCGCCGCGGTGACCAGGACTACCGGGTGAAGGTACTGCGCCGGGAAGCCACGCGAGACCAGCGCGGGCTGATGCGTTTTCTCACGGTAACGCGCCTGGTGGGTCAGACTCAGCACGCCGGTTTGCCCGGGGAGCTCGAGGTCGGCGACGTCGACGGGCGCTACTACGTCGCACACCATTTCGTCGACGCTCAGCCGCTTGCAGCACGCATCGAGCGCACCGGACCGATGCACATCAACGAGGCGCGGGCGCTGCTCCAGGGGATCCTCGAGCCCCTGGCGGCCCTGCACAAGCGGCGCATCGCTCATGGCGACCTGAGGCTGGAGAACGTCCTGGTGTCACGCGGTAGCGATGGCACCAGTCGCCTCGTCCTGCTCGATGCAGGCTCGGATCGCCTTCGCGCGCGTGCGCGCGTGAACAGCGGACAGCGAGAGCTGTTCAGCACCGTCGGTTCGCCCAAGACCGTGTCGCCCGAACAGATCCGCGGCATGGGCGCCGACCCACGAGCTGACGTCTACTCATTCGGCGCACTGCTCTTCGAGGTGTTGAGCGGAAAGCCGCCATTCGAGGCGAAGACCGCGATCGACGCCGCGATCGGTCACCTGAAGCAGGAGCCGCCGGCGCCCAGCACGGTGGCTCCTCGCGGCTGGATCACGACCGAGCTCGACGAGTTCGTGTTGCGACTGCTGAACAAGGACCCCGACAAGCGCCCGGCTGACGCTCGAGTCCTGCTGGAGAGCTTGGAGACGCTCGGGCGCGGCAGTGTCAGCAAGCGGGAACAGAAGATCGACGACAGCGAGCTGGACGCGCGCATCGATGCCCTGGTCGCTGATGCCGAAGACGCCGACGCGGCCCTGGCCCTCGAGGCGGCGGTGGAAGAAGGCGCGGACGCCGCACGGGTAGCCGAAGCCTTCAGCATGGCGGCAGACCAACTGGAGGCCTCCGACAAGGACCAGAAGGAGGCCAAGAAGGGCCTGCTGTTCCGCGCGGCACGCCTGTATGAGCACGCCAAGGTCGACGAGAAGGCCGAGCAGGTCTACGTCTGGCTCACGGAGCTAGACCCGAGCGACGACATCGCCGTCACCGGTCTGGAGGATACGCGCCGCCGCCTCGGAAAGTACGAGGAGCTCGTGGAGATGCTGCTGGCGCGCTCCGAAGGAGCCGAGAGCCGCACCGAGCGTGCCCGCGCGCTGGCCGAGATCGGGCACTTGTACGCTCACGAACTCGATGATCACGAGCAAGCCTTGGTCGCCTACACCCAGGCCTACTGCGAGGACGCCGAGAGCGACGAGTACGCAGAGCAAATCGAGAAGCTCGTGGGCTCGAACAACGAAGCCTGGAACGAGGTGCTCGGCACGTGCAACGAAGCCGTGAGCGAAGACCTGCCGTTCGAGGTGAAGAACCTGCTCTTGCTGCGCATGGGCAAGTGGTACGCCGAGGGAGTCAGTCGTCCGGACCTCGCCCTGCCCTGCTACCAGGCGGTGATCGCGAATGAACCGGCCAACGAGGCTGCGCTCGACGGCATGACACGCATCTACCGCAAGGCCCAGCAGTGGCCGGAACTCGGTATGGTGCTGACCCGGCGCGCCGACGCCGCGCCCACCCCCGCGAGGGCGCGCGATTTCCGCGCGGAAGCCGCCGAGATCCTCGAGCATCAGCTCGGAGATACTGGCGGTGCGCGAGACCTGTACGAACAGGTGCTGACGGAGGACCCCGGCCACACCAGGGCGAGCGAGGCGCTGGCCAAGATCTACGAACGCACCGGCGACTACGCGGGGCTGGTCAAGATCCTCGACCGCCGCGCGGACGCCTTGCGAGGTGACGAGAAGCTCTACGTGATGTGCCGCGCGGCAGAGATCCACGAGGACAACCTGCGAGACGACGCCGAGGCCACGCGGCGCTACCAGGCCGTGCTCGCGGAGGACAACTCCAACCTAGACGCGCTGCGTGGCTTGGATCGCTTGCTGAGCAAGGCCGGTCGCTACCAGGAGCTGCTGGACAACCTCGCCCGGCAGATCCAGCTCGCCGCCACGCCTCGCCAGAAGATCACCCTGCTGGAGCGTGTGGCGGGCATCCACGACGAGGAGTTCCTCGACCACGCCAAGGCGACTGACGCTTGGGAGTCGATCCTCAAGATCGACCCCGCCCACGAGTCGGCGCTGACCGCGCTGTCGCGCCACTATCGTGCCCTCGACCGCTGGGAGGATCTCGCAGAGCTCTACGAGCAGCACCTCAAGCTGGTCACGGAGCCCAGCCGTCGCGTGGAGCTGGCGCTCGCCCAGGGCCGCGTCCTCAGCGAACAGATCGGCAGCCCCGAGCGGGCGACACATGCGTATGAGCGGGTGCTGGAGGTGGATCCAGAGCACGCCGGTGCGCTGGAAGCGCTGGCTCGGCTGCGCGAGTCGAGCGGCGACGCCGACGCGGCCCTCGACGCCATCGAAGCCCTGGCCTCCAAGGCTAGCTCCCCCGAGGCCAAGGCCGAACAGTACATCCGTGCGGCAAAGATCCTCGAGGGTCGTGGAGACCGGGATGGCGCCATCGACCGCTACAAGCTGGCGCTGGATGCCAACCCCAAGGACGCGACGGCCGCGGCGGCGCTGCGCGAGGCGTACGCGGCGCGCGGCGACGCCAACGCGGCGATGCAGCTGTTGCAGCGTGAGCTGGAGCAGACCGAAGGCGACCGCGCGAAGGCCAAGCTCGCGGCAGAGATGGCCAAGCTCGCTCGCGATCGCCTGAAAGACGACGGAAAGGCGGAGGAAGCCGCGAAGAAGGCGCTCGGCTTCGACCCGACCAACCTGCTTGCGCTCAGCATCCTTGGCGATCAGGCATTCGCCGCCAGGCGCTTCGTGGAGGCGGCAGCGCACTACGAGCTGGTCGCGAATCGAGCGGACTCGCTGGAGAAGGCCGAGGCCACACGCATCCTCGTCAACTTCGTGGACGCGCTCAGCCAGAGTGGTTCCACGGAGAAGGCGCTCGCGCCGATGGACACGCTCCAGCGTATCGCTCCGGACGATCGCGAGGCGTTGATGCGTGTCGCACGGGTCACCTTCGAGCACGGCGCTCCAGCACGCGCGTACGAGATGTACAGGGACCTGCTCGAGCGCTTCGCCAAGGACTTGTCGAACACCGAGCACGCTGCTGCGCTGTACCGCTTGGGAGAATCCGCACGTCGCTTGGGCAAGCTCGACGAGGCCAAGGCCCCGCTCGAGGAGGCGCTGGACCTGAACCCATCGGACCTCACCCCCATGAGCTCCCTGGCCGAACTCCTGATCGAGAAGGGCGACTACCAAGCCGCCTTGAGCATCAAGAGCCAGCATCTCGAAGCCGTCGAAGGCGACGAGCGGGTTCGCCTGCTGATGGAGATGGGTGACATCGCCTCGGAGCAGCTCAACGATCGCACGCAGGCGGCGAAGAGCTACGTGGCCGCGCTCGAGGAGAAGCCCGATGACCGACGCCTGCTGACGAAGCTGATGCAGCTCTACAGCGAGGAGAAGGACTGGGGCAAGCTGGTCGAGGTCGTGCTTCGACTCGCGGAGTTCGTGGACGACTCGCGCCAGAAGGCGAAGTACATGCACACCGCCGCGATCGTTTCCGGGCGGCAAATGGGTGACGTCGACCGCGCCATCGAATACTACGAGAAGGTACTCGAACTCGACCCCGAGATGACCAAGGCGCTCAGTGAAGCGATCGAGCTGCAGCGCCAGCGGGGCGACTACGAGGCGGTCGAGAAGCTACTCAAGCGTCGGCTCAAGCGTGCCTCGGAGAAGAAGGACACGAAGACGCTGCTCGAGACCTTCACCGAGCTCGGTGGGCTCTACGAGAAGCAGCTCGGGTGGACCGACAAGGCGATCGACGCCTACGAGGCGGCTCACACGCTGGATCCAGAGAACAAGGAGCGGAGCGAGCTACTCGCCAACCTCTACGCGTCGGATCCTCACAAGCACCTGGGCAAGGCCGTCACGGCTCAGCTCGCGATCCTGCGCCAGAACCCGTACCGCCCCGATTCGTACAAGCTGCTGCGACGGCTGTACACCGAGGTCAAGCGGGCGGACGCCGCGTGGTGCTTGTGCCAGGCCTTGTTCGTGATGAACCTCGCGGAACCAGATGAGGAGCGCTTCTTCCGCCGTATGCGCGCGGAGACCCCTGCGCACGCTCAGGACGCCTTCAATGACGAGGATTGGCTGACGCGCGTGTTCCACAACTTCGCGGACCCGCTGCTCACCAGCGTGTTCGCGCTGATCGAGCCCGCGGTGATCCTCACGCGTGGTCAGAGCTTCGCTGACCTCGGTTACGACCAGTCGTATCAAGTCGACCTGGCGACGGATCCGTACCCCATGAGCCAGACGTTGCACTACGCGGCCGGTGTGCTGGGGATGCAGCCGCCACCCACGTTCCACAACCCGAACGATCCGGGCGGCCTGTCCTTCCTCCACGCCCACGCGCCGTCCATCGTGCTGGGCACCGCAGCGCTGAGCGCGGAGGTCCCGCCGCAGGCCGCAGCATTCATCGCCGCCAGACACCTGACCTACTTCCGACCTGGGATGTACGTCCGCCACCTGGTGCCTTCCGGCACCGGGTTGAAGTCCTGGCTGTTCGCGGCGATCAAGCTCAACGCACCGCAGTTCCCCGTCGCTCCATCCCTCGAGGGGCCGGTGCGCGACTCGATTGAAGCGCTGGAGCGGCACCTGTCAGCCCAGGCACGAGATCAGCTGGCTCGGGTCGTGTCCAAGTTGCTGGAGAGCGGAGGCGCTCTCGATCTGAAGCGCTGGGTGGCTGGGGTCGATCTGACCGCTGACCGCGCCGGTCTGGTGGTGTGCCACGACCTGGAGACCGCGGCCGAGATCATCAAGGCGTCGGATGAAGCATCGAGCGCCGTGCCCGCGCAGGAACGCCTCAAGGAGCTGGTGTTGTACGGGGTGAGTGAGCCCTTCTTCGAGCTGCGCCAGCGCCTGATGATCGCCGTCGACTCCTGAGGGACCTGGATCTCCGAGCCCCGAGGAGGGCTCGGAGCATCACAAAAGGCCGCGGTCACGAAATAAGGCCCCTCGCTCCACGAAGAGCTTGGGTAATGACGACGTCGACCCTGCAGTCTCCATGGCAGGCCGCTGGCTGGTGGCAGCGGTCCAGCGAGCTGTTCTGGACGCGAAGTGGTTCCGGGACCGAGGCGCGTCCGGTGACTGGCTGGGCTACGCTGACCCGCGCCCAGGAAGCCATGAGCACCAGCGCTCCCCCTCCCATGGACGCCCCGAGTCCCCAGTTCAGTCGTGCGCTGGCCGAGCTACGCCCCGCCCTTCAGGGCTACATCCGGAGGCGTCTGGGCCCTGCCAGCCAGGCCGATGTCGAGGACTGCCTGAGCGAGACCCTGCGCCGCGCCCTCGAGGGCCGCGCGAAGCTGCGCTCCCTCGAGGATTTGAGCCGCTGGGTGTTCGGGATCGCGAGGTACGTCACCATCGACAAACGGCGAGGCGCAGCGCGGGAGGTCGTGCTCGACGTCGCGGCGGATGCTGCCTGGGACGGTGCTTCGCCAGAGCGCGCCCTCATCGAGCGCCGCCGCAAGCAAGCGCTGCTGCAGGCTCTCGAGACGCTTCCAGCACAGGAACGACGAGCGCTCATTTTTTTCCACTCAGAAAACAAGAGCTACAAGGAAATCGCCCAGATGCTGGGTGTCCCCATGGGCACGGTCTGCACCTGGATCGCTCGCGCCCGCAAGCGGCTCGAGCAGGAGCTCAGTGAGGCTTGATCATGAGAACGAACCAAGAGCAGACAGTCCTTGAGCTGGACGAGTCGGGGCACTTGAGCGACGAGGCCATCGTCGCGTGCGCAGACGGTCAGCTGGAATCGTTGAGCCCGCTGGTACTGCGGCACCTCGATGGATGCGATGCCTGCAGTCAAGAGGTCAGCGCTGCAGCAGAGCTGAGCCTGCGCTTCGACCTGGCGTTGGCTCCCGAGGTTGAACAGGCGCTGCTGCCAGCGGCCGCAGCCAAGCGCGGGGTGCCCAAGGCGGCCCTCGCTGCGGGGCTGATGATCGCACTCGTGGGGCTGTTACCCAGCGTGGTGAACTCCGCGGCAGGCTTCGACGCGCGCCCGCTGCTTCGGGCCCTGGCGGTGACGTTGCGTTCGTTGCCGCAGCTCGTCAGTTCGTTTCGCGGTGGGGGGAGTCTCCTCGGGACCGCCGCTCCATTCGTCTTGTCGGTGATCCTGCTGGGGGTCGGCACCGCAATCGCCCTGCGTCAAACTCTTGCCACGAGGAATCAAAATGCTTGATCCGTCTGTCATCCGACGCTTTGGCGGAGTCCTGGCTTCCGTCAGCGTCCTCCTGCTGTGGCCGAACAACGGGCGCGCGGAGGTCGAGCGCGCCGGAGAGTGGCCGGAGACATCTCCCAAGGTGTCCCTCTCGCTCTCGCGCGCCTCGCGCTCGGAAGCCCTGAAGAAGCTCGCCGACGCGGCTCATTGGAACGTGGTCTACCGTGGCCCGGAGGGCACGCCGATAGACCTTCACGTCAAGCACGTACCCGCGGACGACGTGATGCAGGCGCTGTTCGCAGACGCCCAGTACCGTGCGGAACGCAAGGGTGATCTGATCAGCATCATTCCCGCGCCCGCCGCGGCGCCCGAGCCGACCAAGCCCGAGGTGCCGAGCGAGGTCCCGACCGCCGCTTCAACTGGCGCGGCGGCCGCTCCCAGCGCGAGCAGCGAGGACGAACCGAACGTGGGAGAGGTGACGCCGCCGCCCCTACCAACGCCACCAACACCTCCGAGCGCCGCGAGCGCACCGGGGATCAGCCTGAGCAAGGACGCGAGCGCCGCGAAGGACGGTAGCGACCGCGTGGTGACTGGAAGCTCTGTCACCATCGGCAAGGACGAAGTCGTTCACGACCTGATGGTGATGGGCGGCAACGCCGAAGTCCTCGGTATGGTCACGGGCGATCTCACCGTCATGGGGGGGCGCGCTGTCCTGCGTCCAGGCGGAAGAGTGAACGGAGACGCTGCGGTCGTCGGGGGAAACCTCGAGCTGCAAGACGACACCGAGGTCGGAGGCGACGTCGGCGTGATGGGTGGAAAGCTCACCCGCGCAGAAGGAGCGAAGGTCCTGGGAGAGGTTCAGACCAACGCGTCCGGTGATGTCCACGGGGAAGGACGCAGGGAAGGAGGCAGGGCCATGGGAGTGATCGAGGAGATCGGGTCGGCGCTGACGAAGAGCGCGCTCTTGTTCGTGTTCGGCGTGGTGCTGATGGCGCTTGCCACGCGCCGCATGGATGCGCTCAGCCAGGAGGTGACCCTGCGTCCGATGCGCAGCTTCGCGCTCGGCGTGGTCTCGTGGCTCGCGGCAATGGTCGGCTTCATCGTGCTGTGTGTGACGGTGATCGGGATCCCCATCGCGCTGCTCGGAGTGCTGGTACTGGTATTCGTCAGCTACGCCGGGATCTGCGCCGTGCTGCAGACCCTCGGAGGCACCTTGGTGCGCCACCGCACCGCAAACCCTTACACCCGCCTCGCCGTTGGCTGCGCCGTCTTCTTGCTCGTCGGCGCCATTCCCTGGCTGGGCGGCTTCTTCACCTTCGCGGTAGTGACGATGGGACTCGGGGCTGCCATCGCGAGCCGCAAGCTGAGCCTCCGCCTGCGACCGACTCCCGCCTGACGGGCGGCGTTCCCACTCAGAGAAGCCCCGCGCGATCGCGCGGGGCTCTTGCGTGCGTCGGGTCCCGCCGAGCTACTTCTGCCGCAACACGCTGCCGCGATTGAGTCGATTCCTCAGGGTTCCACCTCGTAGCGACGAACCACTGCCTGGGTCGAAGCGGAGCTTGCCTACCGGACCGCTCAATCTCCAGGCGTAGGAGCCGTCCGGCTTCTTTGCCCGCTTCACCTTGGGGTCCAGATCAAGCACCCCCGGCGGGCCACCAGGCTTGCCCAGCAACGCCCCGGTCATCTCGTTCTTGTTGCGGTACGCGTCCTTGAACGCGAAGCTCAGACTCATTTCCGCAAGGGAACTATCAAAGGGATCGCGCAGCTTGATCTTGCCCGCGGCGTCGACCTTGATGTCCTTCCCGTCGCACTTGAGCGCCGACACTGTCACGGTGCCGGCTTGCGCTTCCGCCTTGAGCGAGAGCGTGCCAGCCTTGATCTCGGGCAGGGCGATGGTGTCCCGGATCTTGGTCTTTCCGTCTCCGACGCGGAGCTCCTGGATCTCCAGCTCGATGCTCCCGTCGGCCTCGGCTAATTTTCCCCCTGGAATCGTTAGATCAACGGTACCCGTCAAAGCGCCCTGCATCGGGATGCCGGTAGCGCCCTGGAGGAAGGGCAGCTTGCCTACGCCCAAGTCCTGAACTTCGACGTGGACTTGCTGAGTCTCGTTCTCAGCGACATAGGTCCCGCTGATCGTCCCGTCGAACGCCTCGGCGTCGAAGCTGACGGACGTGTCACCGACGATGGCGGACCAGATCGACGCCCTGGCGGTGGCACGAGTGATGGAGAAGCGCTCGGCTTTCCCCAGCTTCCCTTCCTCCGTCACTTTCGGCTGCCCCACGAGCTCCACGTCTTCCAGCTCGACGCCGCTCAGCCAGTAGGTGTCGAGATCGCCAATTCGGAGCGTGAGCGGGTTGTCATCGCCCTGGCGTGCATTGAACTCCGCCTCGAGCTTCGCCTTCGCCCGGTCCATCGGCAACGTCAGGTACAGGAAGCAGACCAGCGCGAACAGGTAGAACAGCGGGTACCCCACCCACTTGAGGATCTTCTTGCCGCGGGGACTCATCCTTCTTCCCCCTTTGCTTCGTCGCCCGACGGCTTCTTCTCCGGCTCCTTGCGGTCGAACGCGGAGACCGTCATCGAAACATCATACTGATCGGGCACAGAACCGCTGCGACGGACATTCAGCTTCGAGATCTTGACTGGATACCCCGATCGTTCAATCGCCTCCATGAACTTGGCGAGCGGCAGCATGCCGACCTTCCGCAGCGTGATGCGCGTCGAACGTTCTTCGTAGAGCTTTCCGTGCGGTACCGTCGCCTGGTCCTGACTCTCCGGGATATCGACCTTGTTCTGCTTGGCGAGCCTGTCCAGGAAGCCCGCCAACGCAGGGGTCGTCTTGGCATAGCGCTCGACGACGGCGTCCTGATTGGCGGAGCGGGCAGCATACTGAGCACGGCCTTCGCGGATCTTCCGGATGGCGTCTTGCAGCGCTACGTTGTCGTCTCGCTTGCTGCCCACCGCCTGAGTGATCAGCACAGGGATCCCGAACACCACGAACACCGCGAACACGGCGAAGAGCACCATCGCCAGTCGGCGCTCCCGCGGCTCCAGCTGGGCGAAGCGTTCTCCGATCGTCATTTCTCGCCTCCCTCTTCCTTCTTGGAGGGCTTCTTGGCGCCGCCATCTTCCGGGCAGGCTACGTCGAACTCCAGAACGTACTTCTGTCGGTCGCTGTTCACGACCTGGGTGATCTTCGACACCTTCACGTCGTGAAAGCAGGCGTGCTCCTTGAGCTTGGACGAGATGTTCTGCGCTTCGTCGGTGGACCCGACGATCGCGTTCATCTTCACCTTGCCCCGCTGCATGTCGAACTCCTGGATATCGTGAGTCACCGTGTGGGGCACAGCGCGGCTGATCTCCACGATCACATCAAAGGCGTCGAAGTGCGGCATGGGATCGTTGTCTTGCTTGCCCGGTCCCTTGTCGAGCAACTCGTTCACTCGGTCTGGATCCGACGTCTCCTCCCCGAGGACCTTCATCGACAGCTCCCCCAGCGCGCTACCGAGCGCGGCGTTCTCCTGGTCGAGCGCGCGCATCTCCGCCCAGGTGGAGAAGACGAAGAAGACGAAGATCGTGGCGAACAGGCCGCTCAGAGTCGGAGCTTTTTCCTTGAGGAAAGTAAAGCCACTCTCGAAACCGAGCCCCCCCTGGCGCAGATTCAGGTCTCGCGCCTTCCCTCGCAGACCAAGCGCGATGCCCACCGCCCGTGCGAACCGCGGCAGCGCGGCGAGTTGCTCTGGGGTCGCGTTGTCCAGGCTCAATCCGGGGAGCACCTCCACCGGCGTCCCGAGGTGATAGGAGAGAAACTCCGGGGCGCCGGCTGGCAGCGTGCCCGTGAGGTACACCACCTCGACGCTCTGGCCTCCCTTGGCGAGCCACGCGGTCAGGCTCTGGCG
>JAGQIY010000554.1 GCA_020430865.1 Myxococcales bacterium | reverse complement strand
GCCACCCACGGCGAAGGAGCTGTCGAGGATTCCCGCGCGTCCCGGGCTCAGCGCCGACGAGGTGGAAGCACTGGAGCTCTTCGTCGGCCGCTTCGGGCAGCTCTCTCCGGCCCGTCAGGAAGAGCTGGCCGACCTGGTCGCGCCCACCCTCGCGGATCGGCTCGGCCTGCGTTATCGCAGCGCCGCTCGCTTCCTCGGCCTGCTCTATTTCCGCGAGACGAGAGGCGTGCTGCCGGAAGAGAGTCAACCGCCACGTCCGACGCCCAACCTGGCCGACTACGGGCCTGGGTTCCAGCCCCCGCCTCAACCTGGGCAGGGTTGGCCATGATCGGGCGCGATGAGTTCGTAGCGAAGCGCTCCGCGCGCTGGGACGAGCTCGAGCGACTCCTGGTCGACAAGGGGTTGCATCGTCTCCCGCCGGCCACGATCAGCCGCATCGCCGCCCTCTACCGCAGCATCTGTGCAGACCTGATGCGCGCGCGCTCACTGGGCATCGGCGCTGACGTGACCGGACACCTGGACGTGCTCGCGAGTCGGGCCCACAACGTGCTGTACGCGCCGAAGCCGTATCGGCTCCGGGCACTGTGGGAGCTGGTCCTGTTCGGCTTCCCCCGCGCGTTCCGCGCCAACTGGCGCTTCAACCTGCTGGCGTTCGTGCTCTTCTACTTGCCGTTCGTCGTCGGCATCCTGGGGGCGCTGCACTCGACCGAGTTCGCCGAGGGGATCCTGCCGCGCAGCATGCTGCGGGGGATGGAGGAGGCCTACTCCCACGGCTTCGACGACGGCCGTGCGACCGGCGCGGACGCCGCGATGGCGGGTTTCTACGTCCACAACAACGTCGGCATCGCGTTCCGCTGCTTTTCCACGGGGATCCTGTTCGGCTTCGGCAGCATGTTCTTCCTCGTCTACAACGGCCTGGTAACGGGTACGGTGCTCGGTCACGTGATGCACGTCGGGCATGGCGTCAACATCCTCACCTTCGTGTGCGGCCACAGCCCGTTCGAGCTGAATGCCATCGTGATCGCTGGCGGCGCGGGCTTGCAGATGGGTTACGCGCTCGTGCGAACCGACGGCTTGACGCGCACGGCGTCGCTCAGACGTCGGGCGCCCGAGCTGTTCGCACAGATCAGCGGAGCTGCCTTCATGCTGCTGATCGCGGCTTTCATCGAGGGGTTCTGGTCACCGTCGTCGATCCCACCGCCGGTCAAGTGGGGCTTCGCCGGCGTGATGACCATCCTGGTGCTGCTGTACCTGCTGCTGTTCGGGCGCCAGAGGACGCGACCAGTCAAGGCCAAGCCAGGACGAAAGCGCGGGGACTCCGCAGATGCTCCGCCGCCGAGCTCCAGGATGAGCTCACCGCCTCCGAGCTCGCGCATGTCGACACCACCCGTCTCGGCTCCGCCTCCCTCGTTTGCTTCCCCGAGGCAAGGCGGATGAACGTCGAGAAGGCGAACGTCGAGATCCGCAAGCGCGGGTTGCTCGAAGTCACGGATCTTGCGTTTCGCTACGTGGTCGGACTGGGGGGAATGCTCTACCTGAAGCTGTTCTTGGTGTTCGCGTTGCCGCTGGTCCTGCTGTTGTGGGCCGCACAGCGCTTCCTCGAGCTCAGCTGGTTCTGGACGTGGTGCTGGGCGTTGCTGCTCGGAAGCGGCGTACAGGGGATCTTCACGGTCGCCGCCGGGCGGTTGATGTTCGAGCGCGACGTGCGCTTCGGCGCCGTGACGCGTCAGTTCTTCTCGCGCCTGGGCTCGTACCTCGGCGGCCTCTTCCTCTCGCGCTTCTTGATGGCGCTGTCCGCGATGGTGGTGATCGCGCTGCCCATCGTCTGGGTGCGCATGGCTCACGTGCACGAGGCATCGCTGCTCGAGGGGGCTACGGCTGGCGCTGCGATCAAGCGTTCGTCGCGCTTCTCGGAGAACTACACCGGCGCGACCTTCGCGATGTTGCTGGTGCTCGGCGCGTCGACGTTGACCTTCGTGATCGGCGCCGAGGTGATCGGCCAGGCGCTGCTGGAGGACGTCTTTCAGCTGGGTTTGCCCTTCGGGGATCTGTTCGAAGACGGTGGCTCGCTGTTCGCGTTGCTGGGTTTCTTCGCCTCGTTGGTGTTCTGCGCCACGACGCGCTTCCTGTCGTACATCGACGCACGTACTCGCCGCGATGGCTGGGACATCCAGGTGCGCTTCATGGCGATCCGTGCGCGCGCGGAGGAGGCGCTGTGAGGGCTCTGTGGCTGCTCTCGCTGGTCGCCGTGCTGTGCGGCCTTTCCCGGGGGGCATGGGGCCAGCAATCGCACGCGGCGACTGATCCCTCACCCCCGAACCCGCGCTCCGTGCAGTACGACCCAGACGACGACTACTACGACGACGGGGATGACGAGCCAGGGCAACCTGCGTTACCTCCGGGCAACGTGTATCCCAGTCCGTACGACGACGATCCGGGCTACGACTATCAGAAGGACATGGCCCGCTCTCGCAAGCGGGAGGTGGAAGGCGATCTGAGCAAGATCCTGGGCGACGACGACTACGACTACTGTCGTGACCTCGAGTACCGCGTCCGCAGCGGTGAGTATCATCTGTGCAAGCTCAAGGAGGCCGCGAAGGCGCGCTGCCCGGGATTCGCCGCCGCCTGTGACAAGCCACCCATCGAGGACAAGGGCAGCTTGCTCGGGGGGGGAGGGGCCAAGCGCACCACGAGGCGCGGCGAAGAGAAGCCGGACGAGCCGAAGGCGTCGCCGTCGGCGCCCAGCGTGTCCAGCGGAATGAGCGGCGCCGCGGCGGTGGTGTTCTGGGCTCTGCTGATCGGGCTGGCGCTGCTGTTGATCTTCTCCGTTGCGCGAAACTTCCGCCGCGAGGACGTGGCGGAGAAGGCGGATGACCCCGCGCCCATCGATGAGGGTGATGAGTTCGTTCCGCGCCCCAAGCGCTCGATCGTGGAGACCGACGTCGACCGCCTGCTCGCCCTGGCGCGCGCGGCCGCTCAGGCGGGGGACTACGACCAGGCGATGAGCAGCGCCCACGCCGCGCTCCTGCGCTACCTCGACGGCAACGGCTTGATCGAGCTGCATCACAGCCGCACCAACGGTGAGTATGCCAGGCACCTGCGAGAGCACCCGCAGCTTCAGGCGGCCTTTCGCGCCAGCGCCCGGGAGGTCGAGGCGGTGCAGTTCGGTGCTGCCCAGTCTGGGGCCGACGGTTTTCGCAGGGTCATGGAGCGTATCCTCCCGGTACTGGGAAGGGTGGCCGCGCTGCTCCTGGCGCTGTGCGTGGCGAGTCCGCTCGTGGCTTGCAGCTCCAGCGGGAGCCCCAGCAAACCGAAGTCCACCGCCAGCGGCGACACCAGCCCGAGCGGCGTTTCGATCTTGCAGAGCCTGCTCGTCGAGCGCGGCTCGGAGGTTCGTCACATGGACACCAAGGTCGAGACCATTCCGGAGGACGTCCATACCCTCGTCGTCCACGGTCCGACGGATCTCGAGAGCTCCGAGTGGACGAGCATCCTGGCCTGGGTGCGGCGCGGGGGACGCCTTGTGGTCGCGCTCGATAGTGACCTGCCCGAAGCCGAGCTCTCGGTTGGTCGACTCGGGGCGCCCTGCGACAAGCTGCAGGTCGCCGCCGGCTATCCCGACTACACCGGCGAGAAGCTGACCGCGGTCACGAACGAGGTGCTCGGCACCAGCAACCGCAGCTACTGGCCCATCCTCGAGTGCCAGGCCTCGGGCGGTGGCGGCACGCAGCCCTATGCGGTCGCGCGAAACCTGGGTCTGGGCAGCGTGGTCGTGCTGCCGAGCTCGGATCTGATCAGCAACGTGTCCATGGTCAGCGACGACCACGCCCACGTGGTCATGGATCTGATGTTCGGCACGCCGTCGGTGGTGGTCTTCATCGACACCTGGAGCGGGATCGGGGAGGAGAGCCCGTTCGCCGCTGTCGGACACGGAAAGCTGAACCCGTTCTTGCTGCAGCTGTTCCTGGTCATGGGGGTGCTGTTCTGGTGGAAGGGGCGCCACTTCGCGCGGCCCAGGGATCCTCCCGAAGCGCATCGACGAGCGTTCCGTGAACACGTCGAGGCGCTCGGGAGCCAGTACGCGAAGGCGCGCGCATCGCGCATGGCCCTGGGCATGTACGCCGGCTGGGCGCTCGAGCGCCTGCGCGAGCGCTGTCAGCCGGGGGGGCAACGCCGCGGTTTGCTGCCCCTCGCTGGAGCCATTGCCGCGCGGACAGGCCGCGACGAGCGCGAGGTGATGCGGATCCTCGTCGAGTGCGAGTCGGCGCGTGATGCCTACACGGCTCCTGGAGAGCCGGCAGAGGACTTGAAGTTGATGCGGGAGCTCGAAGCGCTCCTGGCCGACACGGGAGGAATTCGTTGAACGTTGCCGAGTTTAGTCAGTCGTTTCGCGCCGTCGTGACCGAGATGTCTCG
>JAGQIY010000553.1 GCA_020430865.1 Myxococcales bacterium | reverse complement strand
GACCCGCCGGTCGGCTGGCCAATGGGAAAGGAACTCACCCCGAGGGATGATCCGCCACTCGAAGCGTCAGCCCTGTACCGACTCCAGGCTTCGCCGGTGCCACTCCTGGAGACTCCGCACCTGCACCGCCTGCCCCTTGTTCAGCTCGCGCGCCTCGAGAGCAGCGGTCGCGCCCAAAGCCGCGGCCATGGTGGTGAAGTAGGGGATGTTGGACAGCAGCGCGTTGCGCCGGATGGCGTACGAGTCGCGAATCGATTTCGCACCCTGCGTCGTGTTCACCACCAGCTGGATGGTGCCCTCTGCCATCATGTCCACGACGTTGGGTGACCCCTCCTGGACCTTGTTCACGACCTCGCACGGGATGTGCGCGGCGAGCAACGCATCCGCGGTTCCCCGAGTCGCGACCAGGCGGAACCCCAGGTTCCGGAGGCGCCTCGCGACGCGCACCGCGTCACCCTTGTCGTCGTCCTGTACGCTGATGAAGGCACGCCCATCGCTTGGCATCCGGAACCCGGATGCCACGAGCGACTTGCCAAAGGCCAGCGCCGTGTTGGTCGCGATGCCCATGACCTCGCCCGTCGAGCGCATCTCGGGGCCGAGCACGGTGTCGACGCCCGGGAACTTGTGGAACGGAAACACCGACTCCTTCACCGACATGTGAGTGGGCAGGTAGGCGTCGTAGATCTCGAGTTCGTCCAGGCTTCGCCCCACCATCAGCTTGGCGGCGATCTTCGCCAGCGGGCGCCCGGTCGCCTTGGAGACGAAGGGGATGGTGCGCGACGCGCGAGGGTTCACCTCGATCACGTAGATGTCACCGTCCTTGACCGCGAACTGGGTGTTCATCAAGCCAACGACACCGAGCTCGAGCGCCAGCGCTTTCGCCTGCGCTTCGATGCGCTCCACGACCTTCGGGGGGAGCGTATGCGGGGGCAGGACACACGACGAGTCTCCGCTGTGGACCCCAGCCTCCTCGATGTGCTGCATCACGCCGCCGATCACCGCGCGTTTCCCGTCGGCAACGCAGTCCACGTCGACCTCGATCGCGTTCTTGAGGAACTGGTCGATCAACAGCGTCTGCGTCCCGGCCTCTCTCGCGGCCTCCATGGCGAGCTCTGCGTAGGGGAGTAGATCTTCCTCTGACCAGCAGATCATCATCGCGCGGCCACCCAGCACGTAGCTCGGTCGCACGAGCACCGGGAAGCCGATACGGCGAGCGACCTCGACTGCCTCCTCGACGCTCCTGGCGATTCCCGCCTCCGGCCGCTTCAACCCCAGCTTCACCAGCAGCGCATCGAAGCGCTCGCGGTCTTCTGCGCGATCGATGGCGTCAGCGCTCGTCCCCAGCAGCTTGATGCCGTTCTTCTCGAGCGGCACGGAGAGCTTGAGCGGTGTCTGACCGCCGAACTGCACGATGACCCCGAGCAGC
Source organism: Myxococcales bacterium (assembly GCA_020430865.1). The sequence goes on along the minus strand of JAGQIY010000553.1, from coordinate 9,700 downwards.
TCTCCCGAGGATGCTTCCTCGCGGCAAATAGCCAGGACGTCTTCCAGGGTCAGCGGCTCGAAGTACAGGCGATCCGACGTGTCGTAGTCGGTGCTGACGGTCTCGGGGTTGCAGTTGACCATCACCGTCTCGTAGCCGAGCTCCCGCAGGGCGAAGACCGCATGGCAGCAGCAATAGTCGAACTCGATACCTTGTCCGATGCGGTTCGGCCCGCCCCCCAGGATGATGACCTTCTGCCGGGTGGTCACCTCGGCCTCGGACTGCGTCTCGTACGTGGAGTAGAGATAGGGCGTGCGAGCGACGAACTCGGCCGCGCACGTGTCGACGCGCCCATACACCGCGAACAGCTCGAGACGCTCTCGTAGCTCCCGCACTTCGTCTTCGGTCTGGCCGCGTTGCTCGGCGATCTGCGCGTCGCTGAAGCCGAGCCGCTTGCTCTCGAAGAGCAGCTCGCGCGTCAGCTCGGGCGCGGCCTTCAGCAGCCTCTCCTGCTCCACGATGCGCTCGAACTGACGCAAGAACCAGGGGTCGATGGCGCACGCCTCGTTGACCTCTTCGGCGGTCATACCGAGACGCATCGCGTCCACCACGTGGAACAGGCGGTCCGCAGTCGGCACTCGGATCAACTCGCTGACGGAGCGCCGTAGCTCATCGTGCGAGGGCGGAGGCAGCGTCGGGCGGGGCTTCACCTCAGGAGGCGCGTCGTGCTTGAGATCGCGGCCCTTCTGGGGAATCGGTTTTTCCAGACGGTAATCTACGGCCTCGGTCAGCGTGACCAGGCCCGAGCGGCCGGTCTCCAGCGAACGCGCGGCCTTCTGCACGGCCTCGGCAAAACTGCGACCAATGCTCATCGCCTCGCCGACACTCTTCATCTGGGTGCCGAGGCGCGTGTCGGTGCCTGGGAACTTCTTGAAGTCGAAGCGTGGCCATTTCACCACGACGTAGTCGATGGTCGGCTCGAAGGCGGCGCTGGTGCCGGTGATGTCGTTCTCCAGCTCGTCCAGCGTGAACCCGACGGCGAGCTTGGCCGCAATCTTCGCGATGGGGTAGCCGGTGGCCTTCGAGGCGAGCGCGCTGGAACGCGACACTCGGGGGTTCATCTCGATCACGATCACGCGACCGTCCGCGGGGTTGATCGCGAACTGGACGTTGGACCCACCTGTCTCGACCCCGATCTCGTGCATCACCGCGCGCGCTTGATCGCGCAGGCGCTGGTACTCCCGATCCGTCAACGTCATCGCCGGCGCGACCGTCACGGAGTCGCCGGTGTGCACGCCCATCGGGTCGATGTTCTCGATGGAGCACACCACGATGAAGTTGTCCGCTCTGTCGCGGATGACCTCGAGCTCGTACTCCTTCCAGCCGAGAATGCTCTCCTCGACCAGCACCTCATGCGTGGGCGACTGCTCCAGGGCCCAGCTGACCTTCTGATCGAACTCCGAAGGGTCCTCGACCACGGCGCCTCCAGCGCCTCCCAGGGTGAAGCTCGGACGCAAGATGATGGGGAAGCCGATCTCCTTGGCGATCTCATGCGCTTCCGCGAGGGAACGAGCGTAGCCGCTCTTGGCGCACTCCAGGCCTGCGGCCGCCATGCACTCCTTGAAGAGCATGCGGTCCTCCGCCTTGCGGATGGCGTCGACGTTCGCCCCGATCAGCTTCACACCATATTTCGAGAGGATCCCGGCACCGTTCAGGTCGAGCGCCAGGTTGAGCGCGGTCTGCCCTCCGAGCGTCGGCAGCAGCGCGTCGGGGCGCTCGCGCTCGATGATGGCGGTGAGCGCGTCCACCGTCAGCGGTTCGATGTAGGTCCGACGCACCAGCTCGGGGTCGGTCATGATGGTGGCCGGGTTGGAGTTCACCAACACGACGTCGTAGCCAATTTCCTTGAGCGCCTTGGCGCCCTGAGTGCCGGAGTAGTCGAACTCGCAGGCTTGGCCGATGACGATCGGGCCGGACCCGATCAGGAGGATCTTCCGAATGTCTTCGCGGCGAGGCATGTCGGGTGGGTCGACTACCACAGACCAGAGCTTCGGTAACGCGTCGTCCCGAGATTGTTGTGGGGTCTGCGCCGTCTCCCCCTCCCCCCCTGTTCCCACTCCAGACCGAAAGGCCCTCGGGTCGCTGGAGTACGTGACCCCCTGGCCTCACCTGCGGGGCAATCGTGCCACCGAGCATACCGGCAGGATCGCACGGCAGACTGCGCCTCTCGCGCGCGACAGCACGCAAGTTGCACGCTAATTGCAGGCCAGTTGCAGGAGCCTGGTCCGAGGACGCAACGATGCAGCACTGGAAGCGTGATATGGATCCTGCAATGAGAGGTGTGTCACGTGGCCGGCGCCAACGCTGGCTCACGACCCTGGTGTGTAGCGCCCTTCTCGGCGTCAGCGTCCCGGCCTTCGGGCAAGCCTCCCCCGACGAACTCGCGCGTCGTCATTTCGAGAGTGGAGCCGCGTACCTCGAAGAGAGCGACTACGAGAACGCGTTGGAAGCATTCGACAAAGCGTTCGAACTCTCGAAGCGACCGGAGATCCAGATCAACATCGCGACGGTCTACGAGCGGATGGGACGGCTCGAGCAAGCCATCGCCGCGCTGGACAGGTACCTCGAACTGGCGCCGGAAGGCGGGCTGCGGGAGACGGTCGAGCTGAGGAAGGCCAACCTGCAGAAACGGGTCGAGGCGGGAGAAGGCGTGGAGCCAGAGCCGCCCGCCCCCGAACCCGAACCCGAGCCCAAGCCCAAGCCCGGTCCCAGACCCGTGGCGAAGCCCGAGACCGCGGCGCCGCCGCCAGCGCAGGACCAAGGAACCGAGGCGAGCGGAACGAACGTACCCGCCTGGATTCTGATCGGGCTTGGCAGCTTGTCGGCGGGGGGCGCCGCAGTGACTGGGATCCTCGCCAAGAGCGAGTACGACTCCGCGAAGAAGGACTGCAGCCCACGCTGCACCGACGACGAGCTCTCCACCGGGCGCACCATGGCGCTCACCAGCACCATCTTGACCGGTGTCGCTGTGGTGGGAGTCGGCGTCGGGCTCACCTTGCTCTTCACCGGCAACTCCGGGCCTTCGAACGCTGCCAAGCGCGCGACCAGACGCGCCTGGGGATTTCCGCACGTTTTTGTTGGAGCGAGCACCACGGGCGGCGCCTTCGACGCCCGCTGGAGGTTTTGATGCACCCGCTAGCTCGGAGGAGCATGACGCTCGCGCTGGTCAGCGCGGGATTGTGGATGGGCGCCTGCTCATTCGTCCTGGACTTCGACTCCCTGCAGGACGACGACGAAGGAGCGGACGGGGGCGCCGGCGGCACGGCGAGCGGCGGTAGCGGCGGAACCGGCGGCTTGGATGGCGGTACGGCTTGCGGTGTGTGTGACGACAGGGATCCGTGCACCAAGGACTTCTGTGACACCAGCGGTGACGCCCCGACTTGCGTCTACGAACCTCAACACGTGGTTCCCGACGGAATGAGCATCAGCCAGCCGCTGGAGGACATCCACAACATCAATCTGGTCAGCGCAGGCGGCAAGTTCTACCTCTCGCGGTTCGCGCGCGAGGGCGGCAAGGACGACCTGTCGCTGTGGACCTTCGGACGCTCGGGGGACGCCGAGTCCTTCGTGGAAGGTGCGCGCTTCAGCACCTTGCGCAAAGGAACGCCCCTCGCCGCCTACGAGCCCGCCAGCGGCGCGGGCCTGCTCGCCATCGTGGAGAACCTGACCACCCGGCTCTATCTGGTCCTGGCCGCCCGCACTCAGACCAATCAAGACGCTGACGTGTACCTGATGGCGCTGGACGAGAACCTCGAGATCGTCTCCGATGGCCTGGGAAATCTCAGCCTGACGCTGCCCAAGTTCGCGGTGCCGGACCTGACCCGTAACCCGATCATCTGGCTGACCGGGGGCACGGTGAACGTAGGCTGGCTGACCCGCGTGAGCGCGCTCTTCTTCCCGCTGGACGACAGCATGCGCTCCTGGTCGATGACCACGGCGAACCCCAGAGGGTTGGCGCCGCTGGACGACGGTACGCACCCGGGGATCCTGGTGGTGGGCGACGACTTCGTGCGCACTCAGATCGAGGGCGGCACACCGGTCCCGGTCGCGAGCTGCATCGGCGACAAGTCGCAGCCAGTCACCGGCGCCGGTTCCACACGGATCACCGGTAGCTACTGGTACGGCTGGTGGACCCGTGGCCAGGACGACTCCGCGATCTCCGACGTCACCCCCCTGGCGTGCGGCGTCGGAGGCTGTCTGGCGCCCACCTGCGGAAACGAGGATCGGAAGGGGAGTCCCGGGACGCGCAACCCAGCGTTCGCGTCGATTCAGCGTGAGATCGAGCCCAACGTTCTGAACATCGTCAGCGCCATACCCAACATCGGCGTCGAACCGCCCAAGCTCGAGCTCTCCGTCAGCAGCATCAGGCTGGTCAGCGGCAAGCCCGACGCCGAAGTCCTGGCCAACACGACGCTGGACATGGCGGACGAAGTCGGCGCTCCGGACAATGCCAAGATCGCGGTGAGCGGTGAGGACAAGTTCGCCGTCGCCTGGGTCCAGCGCCAGGCGAACGGAGCCGAGCTGCGAGTGGAGCGCTACCGGATGTGTTACCCCGATGCTCAGTAGTTCAGTGGTTTGGGGGTGAGGACCGTTGCCGCCACGACGAACGCGCCAGCCACCCCGCTGCGGCTGTATCACGCAGCTTGACTAGCCGAGCGGCATCCGTCATAACGCCCGGCCCCACGAGGCCCTCGCTTCGTGTTGCGTCTCGCGCCCACGCGAGAACCCGCTTATCACAGCCGTCGGGAAGCAAATCTCCCTGGTGGCTGCGCGGTAGGCGCGCTACAGCGCGCACCGCTGGAGTCGACCATGCCCAAGATGAAGACCAACCGCGCCGCAGCCAAGCGATTCAAGATCACCGGCTCCGGTCGCATCCGTCGCCCGAAGATGGGCCTGCAGCACAACATGATTGGCAAGTCCCGCAAGCGGAAGCGCCGCCTGCGTGACAACGACATGGTCGCCCCGGCCATGGAGAAGCGCGTCAAGCTGCTTTTGCCCTACGGCTGAGCCTAGAGGAGTCAGAGAATGCCCCGCGTAAAGAGAGGCCCCAGCCCCCGTCGTCGCCACAAGCGCGTGCTGAAGCAGACCAAGGGCTTTTGGGGAGGTCGCAAGAATCGCTTCCGTCAGGCGCTGCGTGTGCTGTGGAAGAGCTGGCAGTACGCCTACGTCGGCCGCAAGCTGCGTAAGCGCGACTTCCGTCGGCTCTGGATCGTCCGCATCAACGCCGCCTGCCATGAGCACGGCACCAGCTACTCCCGCCTGATGGGCGCGCTGAAGAAGGCTGGCGTGGAGCTGGATCGCAAGGTGCTGGCCGACATGGCGGTCAACGATCCGAGCGCCTTCAAGGCCCTGACCGAGCTGGCAGCGCAGGCCGGTTGATCGTTCGAGACGCGCGCGGCGATGGATCCGACGGCTGAGATCGAGAACGGCCTCAGCGCCTTCGGTGAAGATTTCCGCGCGCAGTTCGCTGCAGCAACTTCCGAGCAGGACCTGCGCGCTGCTCGCGCCGAGTTGCTAGGCAAGAAGGGACGGCTCACCCAGCTGTTGAAGCTGATGGGCAAGGTCCCCGCCGACAAGCGTCGGGAGATCGGCGAAGCCGTCAACGCGACCAAGCACGAGGTCGAGCAGAGCTTCGAAGCTCGCTTGCAGGAGCTGAGCGCAGCCGCTCGCAAGGCGGATCTCGAGGCGACTCCTTTCGACCTCAGCATGCCCGGCCGCTCGCCAGCGCCGCGGGGTCACCTGCACCCGCTCACGCAGGTTCGCGACGAGATCCTCGACACCTTCCGTGACCTGGGGTTCAGCGTCGCTTGGGGGCCACAGGTCGAGCTCGAGAGCAACAACTTCACGAAGCTCGCCTTCCCGCCGGATCACCCGGCGACGGACATGCAGGACAGCTTCTGGGTGAAGGTCGACGGTGCGCCCGCTGACGCGCGCGTCCTCCTGCGCACCCACACCTCGAACGTCCAGGTGCGGGAGATGAGCCGCCACGAGCCGCCGATGGCCGTGGTGAGCGGTGGCGCAGTGTTCCGGCGCGACGACGACGTCACGCACTCGCCGATGTTCCACCAGATCGAGGGCTTCCTGGTGGACGAGGACGTGAGCTTCGCACACCTCAAGGGCGTGCTCACTGCGTTTGCGCAGCGCATGTACGGCGAACACGTTCAGGTGCGCTTCCGGCCGAGCTACTTCCCTTTCGTCGAGCCTGGCGCCGAGCTGGACGTCGAGTGCGTTTTCTGCACGGAAACAACCAAGGGTGACTGTCGAGTCTGCAAGGGCACGCGCTGGCTCGAAGTGCTCGGCTGCGGCATGGTGCACCCCGCAGTGCTCGAGCACTGCAACATCGACTCCGAGCGCTTCACGGGCTTTGCCTTTGGTCTCGGCGTCGAGCGCGTCGCCATGCTGCGCTACGGGGTCCCAGACATCCGCGTCTTGTTCGAGAACGATCCTCGCTTTCTCGCACAGTTCTAGCGCAGCGAATCCGGACGCCGCTCCCGGATCACCTGGCTGAGCGCCTCGCTCAGGGTTCGGGGGTGAGGAGCACCTGATGGTCCGCGAGACCTTGCGGCAACGCCTCGTGGCTCACGACGATCAGGCTCCGCTCGCCCCGCAAGCGCCGCAGCGCCAGCAGCAGCTTGCGCGCAGCGGTCTCGTCTAGCCCCGCCAAGGGCTCGTCCAGCAGAAGCACCGGCTGCTGTGTCGCCACTGCGCGGGCCAAAGCGATCAGTCTACGTTCCCCCCCGGAAACTTCTCGCCCACCTGGACCCAGCACATCGTCCGCGAGGCGCCCGTTCAGCCAGGCGGCATCCAGCAGCTCCAACGCTGCGTTGGCTTGCGCCTCGCCAGCACCCATCAGCCGTACGTTGTCGAGCAGCGTGCCGGTGATGATCGGCGCAGCCTGCGGGACCCAGGCGAAGGGCCGCGCTCCCGGCCCGACCCCAGCTCCATCCAGCTTGCGTCCAGCGTACACGGCCTGACCGCGCGTCGACTCGAGCCCCAGCAGACAGCGCAGCAACGTGGTCTTTCCGCTCCCGTTCGGGCCTCGCAACCACAGCACCTCGCCGAAGCCCAGCCGGATGTCCAACGCCGGTCCCCGCTCGGCGTGCCCCAAGCGCTCACAAACCAGCAGCCCATTTCCCCACGAAAACGCGTCTTGATCTGGGACGCGCTTCCCCGTCAGTGCATCGAGTGATTCCAGTGCAGCCTGGCCCTTGACCCAGGCGCTGCGACCATCACCGAGATCTCTGAGCGGTCGGTACGCCATGAAGAAGACGGCGGCGAACGCGAGCAACAGGCCATCACCGAGGCCCAAGCCCAGACGCTGGGCCAGCAAGACCGTGCCGAGCACCGCCAGCGCCCCCAGCACCTCGTTCGCTCCCGAGAGACCAACGCGAAAGGCCTCCACCCGCGCGTTGCGCTCTCCGGCGTCACGCGCGGCAGTATCGAGCGCGCTGAGCACCTGGGTCCCAGCTCCGAACGAGCGAAACAGGTCGAGGTTCCCCACGAGCTCATCCACGTGGGCGTGGAGCCGTTCGCCATCGCTCTGCGCCTGGTGTGCTTCGCGCTTCCACTGCCCACGGAATCGAGCGACGAGTAGGCCGAAGGGGGTGAGGACACCCACAGCAGCAATTGCCATGGGGGGTGACAGGAAGATCAGGGCAGCGGCGAGCGGCACGAGTTGTGCGATCGCACGATGCAGCGCGATCCAGCCCTCGCTCCCGAGCTCCACCTCACGCACCCGAACGGCAATCCGCGCCAACAGCTGCTGCGCCGTCCCCGTGCCGCCCTGCGCCAGCAGACCGCGAGCCACCTCGGAGCGGACCCGATTGCCGACTGCCGCGCTGAGACGCGCCTGACTGTGCGCCAACCCCGCCTGAGCGATTGCCTTGAGCAGGCTTGCCAGCAGGCCGATGAGACACACAGTGGAAAGCCCAACCCCTCGAACGCTCCCAGACTCACTCACCAGGGAGCGAGCCACCAACCCCGCCGAGAGCGCGAGGCCCGCGTGGCCAATCCCCACACCGAGCGCTGACGCCACGGCGCCAAAACCAAAAAATCGCTGCTTGCGCAACTCGGCCAGCGCGCAGCCGTACAAGCTGGGAGCACCCCGGCTCGGAGTCTCACGGGCGGAGACCTCCCCTGGCTGGGAATCCCCGCGATCGCGGCCGCCCGCACCGAGCGCGGCGAGATCTCGCGCACTTGCGCGCCTCGAATCCCCGATCGCCATCGAAACTGAAATTACGAAATCGCGAACCTGCAAGCGAGCGAACCAGCTCCCCGCTGGCTGAAGCGTAGGCCCGAACCTACAGAAGGCAGGGGAGAGACCGATCGGAAGATCAGGCTTCCAACCTCGCGCAATTCCGCCCTAGCTCGTTTCAGCCCCTCAAACCACTCGAATTCCATCCCCCAGCAGACCGTCTATGACCAGCAAGCCCTCATCTCCCGCGGCGAAAACTCGCCCCACGCGCGCACCTCGAGTTAGAGGCGGCGCGGGCGCCGCGGATAGAGGCACAAAGCTTGCTAAGACCTCTCCTGAGGGCACAACCACCTCGCGTTCCACTTCGCCGACCGCATCACCCGCGGCCGGACCTCCCCCGACGAAGTCTTCGCGGGCTCGAAACGCAGCTGAGTTGCCCGTGGATCACCCCAAGGGAATGCGGGCAACCCAGAAATCGTTGCCCCCCGAAGGACCACTTTCCTCCCCTACCGAACTTTCTGGCCCCGGCCCGCACCGCACCAAGAGAACCATGACTGAGAATCAGGCAGCTAGCCAGCTCTACGACGACGACAACTCCGATGAGCGCACCAGCGTTCGGCTCACCGCCGCCGCGCGCACCAAGGAGTCCCCAGCGCCGGTCGCCTCCAGCAGCAGCGGCACGCGTCCCGTGAAGGACCCGGAGGCCTCGGGCGATTCGATGCTCTCTCGCTACTTCCGGGACATGGCGACCCACCAGGTCATGGGTCCAGACGAGGAGCTGACTGCGGCTCAGGACGTCGAGAACGCTGAGATCGAGCACTGGTGCGAGCTCCTGTCCTACTTGCCGGTGGCAGAGCACGTCCTGAACGGACTCGAGAAGGACATCGCGGACACCCTCCAAGAGGCGGACCGCCCCTCCCTCGCCGACATGCCAAAGCTCCGCGAGCTCCTCGAGACCTACCGCAAGCAGCGCTCGAAGCTCCACGCGGGCCAGACCCGTGAGTGGCAGCAGCACACCGAGGCCGTGGCGCGCGAGATCCGCCTGCCTGACTCGGACCGCATCTGGCTCGCCAACGCCAACAAGCGTGTGCGCGAGGTCGTCGACAGCGACGCAGATCCCGACGTCATCCCGGTGGTCGCAGAGACCGCTGCGTACAAGAAGTTCATGGGCCGGGTGAAGGCGACCGATCGTCGCCAGCGCGCCGCCAAGAACCGCTTCGTCAAAGCGAACCTCCGACTCGTGGTCAGCATCGCTCGCCGCTACAACCGTGGTCGCTTGCCGCTGATCGACCTGATCCAGGAGGGCAACATCGGCCTGATGAAGGCCGTCGAGCGCTTCGATCACACCCGCGGGTACCGCTTCTCGACCTACGCTTCCTGGTGGATCCGTCACGCGATCAGCCGGGCGCTGGCCGACAAGGGACGCGCGGTGCGTATCCCTGTCCACATGCTGGACACCTACAACCG
>JAGQIY010000552.1 GCA_020430865.1 Myxococcales bacterium | reverse complement strand
GGTCATCCTGTTCTTGGACGAGCTGATCCTCTGGCTCGCCAGCCACGTTGCCGACTTGCCCTTCGTCAACCGCGAGATGGAGAAGCTGGCCAAGCTGGTGGAGGCGCAGTCCAGCGACCGTCCCATCCCGCTCATCAGTTTCGTCGCGCGGCAGCGCGATCTGCGCGAGCTGGTCGGCGACCACGTGCCAGGCGCCGAGAAACTTGGATTCCTGGACGGCCTCAAGTGGTCCGACGGCCGCTTCCACGTGGTCAAGCTGGAGGACCGCAACCTGCCGAAGATCGCCGGGCAGCGCATCCTGCGCCCCCGAAGCGACGCGGCCCGCATCCAGATCGATGCGGCGTTTCGCGAGACGCTCAAGGCCCGCTCCGATGTGGTCGAGACCCTGCTTACCAGCGGGGCTGACCAAGCCATGTTCCGGGAGGTGTATCCGTTCACTCCGGCGCTCATCCAGACGCTCGTGGGTGTGTCGTCGATGTTGCAGCGGGAGCGCACCGCGCTGCGCGTCATGCTCCAGCTCTTGGTCAATCGCCGTGAGACGCTTGCCTTGGGCGATGTGATTCCCGTGGGGGACCTGTTCGACGTGATTTCGGAGGGGGACGAGCCCTTCACGGAGGACATGCGGGTCCACTTCGAGAACGCCAAGCGCCTCTACCACCAGAAGCTGCTCCCGCTTCTCGAGAAGGAGAACCAGATCCGGGCCGAGGCCGTGGGGGCCTTGCCCAGTGACGATCCGCAGCGGAAGCGGTTCCGGGCACAGGACCGGCTGCTCAAGACGCTGCTGCTCGCTTCGCTCGTGCCGGAGGTGGAGGCGCTCCGGGAACTGACGGCCGGGCGGCTGTCAGCGCTCAATCACGGCTCCATTCAGACGCCCATTCCGGGGCAGGAGGGCGCGTACGTCCTGGGGCTCTGTCGGCGCTGGGCTGGCACCGTCGGCGAGATCAAGATCGGCGCGGGCACCAACCCCACGATTCAGGTCCAGATCTCGGGCATCGATGTGGGTCCGATCCTGGACAAGGTGCGTGGCGAGGACAACACCGGAAACCGGCGGTTGAAGATCCGCGAGCTCCTGTTCTCGGAACTGGGTATCGAAGACCACGACAAGCTGTATGTGGACCACGCGTTCCCCTGGCGCGGGTCGCGGCGTGAGGTCTCGGTGATCTTCGGCAATGTCCGGGAGCTTCCCGACACCTCGCTGCGGGCGGCAGACGGCGACGTCAAGGTCGTGCTGGACTATCCGTTTGATGTGGAGGGGCACTCGCCCGACGAGGACGTGGAGCGTCTAGAGCGCTTCAAGGAGTCAGCCTCCGGCCCTTCGCTGACGCTCTGCTGGCTGCCCCACTTCCTGAGTCGCGAGACGCTCGCGGACCTGGGTACGTTGGTCCTGCTCGAACACGTGCTGGTCGGCGAGCGCTTCAACGACTGTGCATCGCACCTTAGCGCCGTCGACCGCGCGGCGGCCCGTGCCTTGCTCGACAACCAGCGCTCCTCGCTGCGGCAGCGCTTGATCAGCGTGATCGAGGGAGCCTACGGCGTCCGTGAGGCAGTGGACGGGACGCTGGACCGTTCCCACGAGATGGAGCAGCCCTTCCATTCACTCGATCCTTCCTTCGCGCCGCAGCCGCCGGTGGGGGCCGGCTTGGAGGATGCGTTCCAGCACCTGCTGGGACAGCTGATGGCGCATCGGTACCCGGATCACCCGAAGTTCGAGACTGACGTGAAGATCTCGGCCCTGCGCAAGGTGCTGGGCGAGGCGGAGCGCGCCGTGCAGGCCGAGGGCGGCCGTGTGATCGTTGAGAAGGAACTGCGCCCGCTGCTTCGCCAGATTGCCGACCCGTTGAAGCTTGGCCAAATGTACGAGTCGGCTTTCATCCTGGGCCAGCATTGGAAGAACCATTTCCTCAAGAAGGCGGCTGAACACGGCGGGCAGATCACGGTCGAGCGCCTCCGGGCCTGGACCGACGAGCCACGCCCCATGGGGCTCACCAAGGAGGTCCAGAACCTCCTGATCCTCGTGTTTGCGGACCAGACGGATCGTTCTTTCTACCGGCATGGCGGTCCGGAAGTGCCGAGCCTCGAGCAGCTTGCCGACGACGTCGAGCTGCGCGAGCAGAGGCTCCCCCCGGAGGTGGTCTGGCAGGACGCGAGGTTGCGCGCCGGGGCCGTGTTTGGACTGTCGCCATCGCCGCTGCGAAACGCGGCCAACGTGACGTCGTTGGCCAGGGACCTGGTGGAGCAGGCCAAGGCCGTGGGCACCTCGGCCCGTACCCTGGCAGAGCTGGTGGCTAGCCGCCTCCGAAGCATGGGCGCGGATGCCGATGTGGCCAGTCGGTTCCACACCGCACACGCCGCCATGAAGCTCGTGGCGGCCATCTCGGCTGGAGGTAGCGAAGGGGCCATTGACGCGCTGTGTGCGGCACGGCTCGAGACCTCCCCGCAAGCTGTCGGAAAGAGCCTTCGCCAGGCCTCTGAGCTGGTACGCGTCTTGGAGGGAGACTCCTTCCGGCTGCTGGACGGCATTCGTGGGCTCTCCGACCACCGCCGCGAGGCCGCACAGGTGATCCTGCGTCACGCGCGGGAGGCCTTGGAGCACGATGAGCTGGCCGAGCCTCTCAGGCCCGCGCTCGACAAGGCCGCGCAGGATGCGCTCGCCCTGCTCACCAGCACGGCGCCCGCACCCGCGAAGCCCGCCCCAGGTCGCAAGCTGATCGTGCAGCGTGCGGAACGGGACCTCACCCCCGAGCGCGCCAGCGGACTGCTGGAGGAGATTTCGGAGCAGCTCAAGCCGCCTAACCGTCGTCTTTCGATCACATGGCAGATCGAGGATGTGGGAGGCGGGGGCTCGTGAGCCAGGTTCCGCTGTCGCCCGAGCTGCTTTTGGGCCTCGTGCGCCGCGTGCGGCGCAAGGGGGGGCCCTGGCGCCCCATCGGCATCCACACCCGGACTGCCTACACGGGGCCAACCAAGCTTGCGTTCGCGGAAGGTGGCCCTCGCGTCGAGCTGGACGTCGTCAACTGCCCGTCTCTCCTGGCGGTCCGCTCCGCTCTCGCCGAGGAGCGTGTCCATCCGCTCGTGTTCGTGACGCAGCAGGATGAGGACGATTTGGGGGCCGATGTCCGCGCCCGGATCGCGAAGGGGCGGTTGCAGCACCCGGGGTCGTGGGAGGTTGCCCTCGACCTGTTCGAGGCACAAACCTTGGATCCCGCGTTGGGCAAGCAGACGTGGCTCGCTGACGAGCTGATCCGCGCCCGCCCGCCGTCCGGCTACGCGCCGGTGCCCACGGGGGTCCTGGACGCCGAGGTGGCTTGGGGGGCCTTCCTGCGCGAGGTCGTGGGTCTTGGCGATGCCCGGCCCGACCTGCGCTCGCTTCTGCGCTGGAGCTCCAAGGCGGGGGCGGCGTCCCGCCTGGCCGCGCAGACTTCCGCCGTCCGTCGAGCCGTCGCCGATCGCCTGGTTGACTCAGCGGGCAGCGTGGCGCGGGCCGTTCTCCACGTCGCGTGCTCGGATCGCAGTGCGGACGTGGTGCCCGTTGGGATCGTGGCCGAGCTGCTGTTCGCATCTTCCTTCGAGGAGGACGCGTCGATCCAGACCGGGGTGGTTCGTCTCGAGCCGCTACTGGGAGGGCATGCCCTTTCGCGCCGTGAGGGACGCGCATGGGCTGAGGCTGCGCGAGCCGTGGCGGCAGGGGCAGAGGAGTCGGACGACGTGGCGTTGGCCGGTGCGTGGTACCGCCGCGCCGAGGCCCTCCTCGACGAGCTGAGGGTTCGTGCGTATGCGCATCGGTCCGATGTGCTACCGCTTGGCTTCGAGCAGCGGGTCGAGCGGTTGGCGCATGCGCTGCAGGATTGGTTGGAGGCAGGCACCAAGGCCGTCCCCGATGAGGCCGAGCAGGCGTACAAGATGCTCAGCCAGCATCGGGTCGCGCGGCGCGAACGAGCCCGGCTACAGCGGGCCGAGATGGCGCTGCGCTTGGCGAGATGGCTGCGGCGTGACGACGTTGACGAAGCCGCCTCGCTCGCCGAGCGAGCACGCAGCTACGAGCGTGACGGGGCCTTCGTGGATCGCGCACGGACGCAGCTGGGCGCCGGGGATGCGCATCCGGCACTGGCTGCGGTCTACGGTCGTCTGGTGGACACCGCCACCAAGCGTCGCGAGCGCGAGAACCAGGACTTCGGCACCGCGCTGTCCGGATGGCTTGCGTCAGGCGGATCTGCAAACGGGATCTTGCCCATCGAGGACGTGCTGGAGCGCGTCCTCGCCCCCGTTGCGAAGAGCGCGCCCGCACTCCTCCTGGTCATGGACGGCATGAGTCACGCCGTCTACCGGGAACTGCTGGAGAGCCTGGGCGAGCTGGCGTGGGGCCCGCAGGTGCCGGCAGAAGGCAACGGCTTCGACCCCGTCGTGGCCGTGCTTCCGAGCGTGACCAACGTGAGCCGTACGAGCCTCCTCTGCGGCCGGCTTGCGAGTGGGGCGCAGAGCATTGAGAAGGACGGTTTCGCCTCGCATCCCGCCCTCCTTGCCGTGTCCCGCACCGCCAAGCCGCCCGTGCTGTTCCACAAGGCTGAGGTCCGTGAGTCGGGTTCGGCAGCCGTGCCGACGGACCTCCTGCGGGAGCTCCAAGACCCGGCGCGTCGCGTCGTGGGCTTGGTCGTGAATGCCGTTGACGACTACCTCTCCAAGGGCGAGCAGGTCGCACCGCGCTGGGACGTGGACACGATCGCTCCGTTGCGTGTGATCCTGGAGCGGGCACGCTACGCGGGGCGTGTGGTGGTGCTGACCAGCGACCACGGGCATGTGCTCGAGCGGGGCTCGCGCTTCGTCCGGCAGGGAACCGAAGCGTCGCGGGCGCGGCCTGCCGATGGCTCG
>JAGQIY010000551.1 GCA_020430865.1 Myxococcales bacterium | reverse complement strand
CTCTCGGCTGAACCGACCATCGCTCATGGTCAGCCCCTCAATAAACACGCTGTTGCAAATTGGATCACCGCAGCCACACGGAACGACTCGGCACTTGCTTAGGTCAGTTCTCACGCCGCACCCCCGATCGTCCACACTGCAGCGTTCCGCTTGGACACGCTGCACTGACGAGCAGGACCGCGTTCGATCCGCCCAGCACGCTCAAGCTCCGTCAGACGGCGGTTGATCGTGCGGGGATCACGGACCTTGAACCGGTCCGCCAACTCTTGCGCGGTGTGGCCCGGGTATTCGGTGACGTAGCCCAGCACCTCCGGGTGCAGAGGCCCCAGGTAGGGCTCGATCTCGCCGGCCGCTTGGTGGCTCGGCTCGGGGTCGCTCCGTCGAGCTCTCGTTTCAAACAGGGTTGCCATGACTTGGCTCCTTCTCGGGGTCCGGCACCATCGCCGGGCGAGCAGGGCCTGAGTGCAGCGGGGAGGAGATCAGGCCGCCGCAACCACAGGCCCCGCTCGTTGAGCGATGGACCTGCGTTCAGGCGGTCTGATCAAGGGCGGTTCCGATGGGACCGATTACGCGTGCGTACGAACCCTGCCCCAGCAGGACGAGCGGAGCCGAGGCAATGCGGCCCGGGTCGCGTGCATCGAGCAGAGCCCTGCGGGCGCGGCGATAGCTGCCAAGAATCTCAGGAGCCTGGGTGGGCTGGTGGGGATGGTGGCTGTTGGGGCCGGTGTTCGTACCGCGGCAGACGTGGGCGTACTTGGCGTTGGGTGCGAGCTTTCGCATCGGGACGCTCCTTCTCGGAGCGGTCCCGGATCACCCGCAGCAGCGCCTCTACCGCGTCACATAACGCGGAGACTTCGGAATTCCCCGCGGTTGAATGGAGCCGGGGGGAATCGAACCCCCGGCTTCGACTCGCCGAGGGACGCTGCCCAGTATGGTCCGGGCCGCTCGATCTACGCTTATCGTACCAAATCCCCCCTTCTCTACAACCACTCTTCGACATTTTTTCCAGATTTTCACCAGACCAGACGCAGACGGGGTCCGTCGTCGTCAGACCGAGCATCGGAGGCTCGATCAGCAACGCTTTTCCCTCGCTGGGTTTAGGGGGCTCGGGGGCATCAATGATGATGTCCGTCGTCCGGTCGAGAATCCCGTTGAACGGAGCGACCGAGTCCATCACCGAACGCATCGCCTCGACGCCGCGCTGGTCGTAGACGGAAAGCTGGCTGAGGTTCGCGTGCCGCATGGCCTTGGAGACCGCGAGCGGGTCGGCGCCGGAGGCCAGGGCAGCCGTCGTCATCGCCTTACGGAAGCAGTGCCACTGCCCACCCTGCCCGTTGACCTTCCTTGGAACCCCGGCGCGTCCCATGTCGGCGGAGAGCGTGTTGTGGGAGACCTTGAAGAAGACGTTGGCCCCGAGCATGTCGTGTTCTTCGCGCCACCGGCGGAGGTTGAGCAGGGCGGCTATGGCTTCGGCGTGCAGGGGGATGGTGTCCGAGCGTCCCGCCTTGTCAAATCGGACCGTCAGGGTGCGTTTGTCGAAGTCGATCCAGTCCCACTGCATCCGCATG
>JAGQIY010000046.1 GCA_020430865.1 Myxococcales bacterium | reverse complement strand
GGCTTCTGGAGTCACCGTCTCCAGCGTCACTTGGCTCGGCGAGCTGAACGCAGCCGGATTCGACGTGTCGTAAGCCCAGGCGGTGTTGCTCTGAGCGAAGGCGTAGACCACGCCGCGACCGTCGAGGCCTCGGTAGAGTTTCCGCAGGGTGTAGTGGGTGTGCGAGGTCGAGAGGTAGACGCCGCCGTCGTCGTAGCTCTCGCTCACCACGGGCAGGCCCTTCAACGCCTCGTTCGGGTTGTCGAAGCTCTGATCCGACACCGCGCAGGCGCTGCCGTCTTCATACGCGCACTCGCCCAGCAAGAACTCCGAGCGGGCATGGCTGGTCGGGCTGTTGTCGTCTCCGAAGGTGGTGCTCGTCGCCTCGCGGAAACCTCGAAACTCCCGCTGGCGCCCGTCGTAGACCGGATCGCGGTAGCTGTACTCGGTGACGTACCTCCGGGGTCCGTGACCAAGGACGTTCAGGTTGTCCGTCTCGGTCATGCGCTTGACCAGGTGCATCACCATCGGCACCGTGCTGTCCCACGGCTTGCCGTCGGCCCGCGCCACCAGCATCTCGTCGGCGCTCGAGGTGTACTCGAGGTTCGTGGTCTTCCCGAGCCCGTTGTTCACTTCCGTCAGGATCCAGGGCCGCGTGCCGCCCTGCAGATCGATGTACTGGTACTTGTTGCCGTTGCCCCACAGGACGTCCCGCGTCCCGCTGCCGTCGACGTCGACGAGCCGCACGCGGTTCAAGAAGTCCGGCGTCGGCGGCGTGCCCTCCACGATCTTGCGCTTCGTCCAGCCCTCGCCGTTGACGTTCAGCCAGACGTCGATCTCGTCGAAGCGAATGTTGACCAGATCTGGATAGCCGTCGCCGTTGACGTCGTCGAGACGCAGGCCCTCGCCGAAGGTCGTCGGCGAGTCCGCCATCAGCACATGCCGGTGCTGCGCGAAGGTGTCCTTCGGGCAATCGTCGCGCTCGCCGGTGCCCCAGAATCCGTTTCCTCGCCCGGGCCAATACCGCACGGCACCGCTCTGCAGGCGCACGATGTCCGGGATCCCGTCCGCGTTCATGTCCGCGACCCTCGTCTCCGAGTCGCTGAAGCGGATCGGAAGGCCGCTGTGTGGGACGCAGCGCGCCTCGGGGCTCACCGACAGCTCCGCCGTGGCCGCTGTCTTGAACTTGCCGACGCCGAACTGACCATCTCCTCCCGGAAGCCGACCCAGCGAGAAGAACGTCTGCACCTGAGTGCCCGTCGTGACCACGACGTCCACCAGACCGTCGAAGTTGACGTCCATCACCTGGGTGTCGAGGGTGTCCTTTCCGAAGTCGATCTTTGGGCTCTGACCCCTCGCCGCGTCGATGACGCGCCCCTGCAACTGGTAGGCGTCGCCCACCTTCACGAAGTCGTAGACCGAGTAGGTCTTCGTCTTCGGCATGTGCAGGAAGTTCACGTGCCCATCACCGTCGAGGTCCAGCGGCACCAGGTTCAGGTTGCTCAGCTTCAGCGTGCTTGCGTTCGCGCCCAGCACGCCCTTCAGCGCGATCTTCTGCACGTCGCTGAAGTC
>JAGQIY010000550.1 GCA_020430865.1 Myxococcales bacterium | reverse complement strand
GATGTCCATTCGGTCTTTGACGAGGTAGCGGCAGGCGCCCTCGATGACCGCGTTCGCGATGGGCAGTCCTGCGGCGAGATACTCGTCGTAGTGTAGGTGCGGATCTCGGCCCAACGTGACCACCAGGATCGGTTGAACGCGATCACCCGGATCGGCGATCGCGATCACCCGGATCGGCGATCGCGATCACCCGGATCGGTGAACGCGATCACCCTGATCGGCGATCGCGATCACCTGGATCGGTGAACGCGATCACCGGGATCGGCCATCGTGATCACCCGGATCGGTGAACGCGGTCACCCGGATCGGACTGATCACCCGGCGCAGTCGGCCGCCGGGACGAGGGACGTGACGGCGAGCCTCGAACGCGCCATGAACCCGGCTCCAACGAGGAGTCGAGTGTGGCCAACAAGAGGCTTGCGATGCGGAGAATCCGCGAGACGTTGAGGCTCAAGCTGGAGTGTGGCTTGAGCAACCGAGAGGTGGCTCGGAGCGTGGGCTCGAGCCCGTCGTCGGTGACGGCGACGGTGAAGCGTGCCCGGGAGGCCGGGCTGGAGGACTGGGCGGCGGTGGAGCCGCTGCCGGAGGAGCAACTGGAGGCAATGCTGTACGCCCAGAGGCGGCAGCCCCAGGCGGTGGAGCGACCACGCCCAGACCCGCTCTGGATCCACACCGAACGGCAGCAGCGCAAGGGCGTGACCCTGGAGCTGCTGCACCTGGAGTACCTCGATGCGCACCCGCAGGGGCTGCAGTACACGGCGTTCTGCGACGTGTACCGGCGGTGGCTGAAGCGGAAGCGCCTGTCGATGCGGCAGGTGCACCGCGCCGGCGAGCGGATGTTCATCGACTACTCGGGCCAGACGGCGGAGGTGATCGACCGGACCACCGGCGAGCTGCGCAAGGCCGAGATCTTCGTCGCGGTGCTGGGCGCGTCGAACTACACGTTCGCCGAGGCGACGTGGAGCCAGAAGCTGGCGGACTGGACGGCGAGCCACGTTCGCGCCGTCGAGTTCTTCGGTGGCGTGACCGAGCTCTGGGTTCCCGATCAACTGCGCAGCGCCGTCTCGGGGCCGCACCGCTTCGACCCGGAGATCAACCCGACCTACCACGACCTGGCGCAGCACTACGGCGTCGTGGTGATGCCCGCGAGGCCCCGCAAGCCGAAGGACAAGGCCAAGGCGGAGGTGGCGGTCCAAGTCGTCCAGCGCTGGATTCTGGCGCGCTTGCGCAAGGAGCAGTTCTTCAGCCTGGCGGAGCTCAACGATCGCATCGCGATGCTGCTCACCGACCTCAACGGACGACCGATGAGGCGGTACGGTGGTCAGAGCCGGCGAGCCCGGTTCGAGCTGCTCGATCAACCGAAGCTCCGGCCACTGCCCGCCGGGCGCTACACCTTCGGCGAGTGGTGCCAGGCCAAGGTCAACATCGACTACCACGTCGAGGTCGGGCGGCACCTGTACTCGGTGCCCCACGCGCTGGTCGGCGAGCGGCTGGACGTGCGCGTGACCGCAGACATGGTCGAGGTCTTTCATCGACGCCGCCAGGTGGCCGTACATCGCCGCAGTCTCGTCGTGGGCGGCTTCACGACGGTGTCCGAGCACATGCCCGCGGCCCACCGCGCTCACGCGGACTGGAGCCCGACCCGGCTGATCCGGTGGGCCCAGCGCATCGGCCCCGCCTGCGGGCAGCTGATCAGCGACATCCTCCACGCCCGCAAGCACCCCGAGCAGGGCTACCGAACCTGTCTGGGGGTGCTCCGCCTGGCCAAGCGCTACGGGGAAGAGCGCCTCGAGGCCGCCTGCGCCCGCGCGCTCCTCGTCGGGATCCGTCGCGTCCGTCAGGTCGAGGGGATCCTGCGCCACGGACACGACCGGCTGGGCACCGCAGGGCTCGAGGCCGCCACCGACACCCCGGCCATCGAGCACGACAACGTTCGTGGCCCCGACTACTACCACTGAGGAGACGCCGTGCTCACCGATCCCATCTACGAGAAGCTCGTCCAGCTCCGCCTGACCGGGATGGCCCAGGCCTTCGCCCAGCAGCTCGCGGATCCCGAGATCGCGGGCCTGGACTTCGCGGCGAGATTCGGGTTGCTGCTCGACGCCGAGGAACTCTTCCGCGACAACCGCCGCCTGCAGCGCTACCTGCGCGAGGCCAAGCTGCGCGTGCCCGGCGCCTGCGTCGAAGATCTCAAGTGCTCCCCGACGCGCGGCCTCGACCGCGCCCTGCTCCATCAGCTCATGACGGGCCGCTGGCTCAACGAGCACCTCAACATCCTGATCACCGGGGCCACCGGCACCGGCAAGACGTACATTGGCTGCGCCCTCGGCCAGCACGCCTGCCGCCAGGGCAGGCGCACGCTCTACCGGCGGCTCTCGCTCCTGCTCGAGGAGCTCATGCAGGCCCGAGCCAGCGGCACCTACGGTCAGCTCCTCGGTCGGCTCGCCCGCGCCGAGTTGCTGATCATCGATGACTGGGGGATCACCCGCCTCGACGACACCTCGCGCCGCGACATCCTCGAGATCCTCGACGACCGCTACGGCAGGCGCTCGACGATCGTGACCAGCCAACTCGCCGTGAAGCACTGGCACGACTACCTCGGCGAGCCCACCACGGCCGACGCGATCCTCGACCGCCTCGTCCACAACGCGTACAAGATCGATCTGAAGGGGCGCTCCCTTCGCGACCCGGAGGCTGCCGACCAATAACCACAGCTCGCCGTCGCTTCGCTCCGATCAGTTCAGGATCGGGCCATCGCGATCGGCGATCCGGGTGATCGGGTTGGCCGAAATGCGCATGCACCTGAGTCACGCGCCATGCCGAGTCGGGCGAAGGGAAAAGGCTTTGCGTTCAAGGCGCTACGTCGCGGAGTGCGCCGGCGGGGAGGTTCGGGCACGGGCACGGGCACGTTCGCCTGGGCGGACGAGGGTGCACTCTGTGTGGTGTCCGGCCTGACCGGCACCGTGACCCGGGCGCCGCGCGCGGCATCTGCTGACACCAGGCCTCGGAGGACACGATGGACAAGGTGAAGAAGACCGACGCCGAGTGGCGCGCCCAGCTCAGCCCCGACGAGTTCCGCGTGACCCGCCAAGCCGGCACCGAGCGCGCCTTCACCGGCCGCTACTGGGACACGAAGACCGCGGGCACGTATCACTGCATCTGCTGCGACGCCCCGCTGTTCCGCTCGGACACCAAGTTCGAGTC
>JAGQIY010000549.1 GCA_020430865.1 Myxococcales bacterium | reverse complement strand
TGGGCTTCGCGAGCCGCGGCCGGGCGACGGCGCTGTGGGTGGGGCGACAGACCGAGCAAGGAGCGCTCGCGCTCGCCTCCAGGCACCCCGCCACGATGGATCTGGTCGCAGACCACGTGGGCCATCGTGGCGCCGTCGCCTGGAGCCAGCCCCAACACCTCCCGGCCAACAGCCGCTGGACAGAGCAACACGAGCTGGTCGTGGGCGCGACGTCGCTGGCAGAGGCCGCACGGCATGCCTGGCAGTTCGCGTCGGAGGCCCTGGGACGAGTGCAGGGTCGGCTGGAGCCGCCACCCGAGTGGGCAGTGGTCGAGGCGAGGAACCAGGCCAACCAGCTCGTGTTGTCCTCACGAGTCGCCAAGGACGGGACCTGGCGGATCTCACTTCCACCGGGAAATTATCGGGTCCTGAGTCGGACGCCAGGAGGCAGCGACGAGCTGGCGACGTCCGTCTCTGCGGGTGGCGACGCGACCTTGAACCTGGTCCCGCCGACCCCGGGCCAGGCCGAGCTCGTAGCGGTTGACGACCACGGAGCGCCGCTGGCAACACGCTGGATCCTTCGCGGAGTCGATCAAACACCGGATCCGGTTCTCGGCGCCGAGAGCGCGCTCAACGCCGGGATGCTCTTCGCGCTCCACGGCGCCGCCCGAGCCAGCCTGCCTCCAGGCGACTACCAGTTCACCGCGACCCACGGTCCAGAGTATGGGCTGTTTCAGCGCCGAGTTCGGGTGGAAGCCGGCAAGGGCGTCGTCGTGCGGGCCCGCCTCCCGAAGCAGCTCGACCTGAAGGGCTGGGTCCCCAGCGACTTCCACCTGCACCAGGCGCCGAGCTTCGACTCGGAGGTCAAGCTGGAGGACCGGCTGACGGCGCTCTTGGCCGACGGCATTCGCTTCGCGGCGGCCACTGATCACAACGTGGTGACCGACTACGCAGACACACTGCGCACCCTCTCCCCCAACGCTGACCTCGGAACCGCTCCGGGAGTCGAGATCACGACCCGCGAGTGGGGGCACTTCAACGCGTTTCCTTACGGACTCAAGAAAGCCCCGGAGGTGAAGGATCGCACGCCGGAACAGATCTTCAGCGCGGTGCGCCACGACCAACCCCACGCCATTCTCCAGGTGAACCACCCGCGGATGGGGGACATAGGCTACTTCAATCGCGGGAAGCTGGACCTCGCGACCGGCGGCGCGGAGCCTGGGTTCAGCTACGATTTCGACACCGTCGAGGTCTTCAACGGCTTCGATCTGGGGAACCCCTGGGCGATTCAGCAGAACCTCGAGAGCTGGTTCGGACTGCTCGACAACGGCTGGCGCTTCACCGCGGTCGGCAACTCCGACTCTCACAAGCTGGTCGGCGAGTACGCCGGATACCCGAGGACGTACGTCGCCGTCCCCGAGGGCACGGCGGTCACGCAGGAGGCCATCGTGGCTGCTCTCGGCGCGGGCCACGTCTGGGTGAGCAACGGGCCCAGCCTCCTGGTGGAGCTGAACGGCGCGGGCCCTGGGAGCCTCACGAAGCTATCCGCGGGGAACAGACTCCAGGTGGAGATCGGCTGTGCAGACTTCGTGGGTGTGAATCGCCTCGAGCTGATCGTGAACGGCGCCAAGGTCTTCGAGCGAGCGTTTTCCGAGCCGATCAGCGGGCGCACGCAGCAGCTGGAGCTACCGCTCGAACTGGTCGAGGACGCGTGGGTGGTGGTGATCGTGCGCGGCGATCAGGCGCTGGAGAGCATCCTGCCAAGGATCGACGCGAAGCCTCTGGCCTTCACCAACCCGATCTTCGTGGACGTGGATGGCGGTGGCCTGTTTCGCGCGCGCCATGCTGCGGTGCGCGAGGCGCGCGAACGCCAGGTCCCAAGCGACTGAGACGCACCCATCGGACCGCGCCGCCTCTCGCCTCAGTCTTTCGCGCGACGGTCGGTCCCAGCGCAGAAGATGCGCGGAAGTGCACGAGAAATCGGCCCATTGCTGGCGCGTCGCTTGCACATGCTCCCCGCGCGTCGCTGCCGCTCGGGTGGCGGGCAAAGGAGCGTCGAATGCGGAACCTGGTGATCCTGGGTGCGGGCACTGCGGGCACGATGATCGGGAACAAGCTTGCTCTGCGTCTTGGCGCGGAGTGGAACATCCACCTGATCGACCGGGACGACCTGCACGTGTACCAACCCGGGTTGTTGTTCATCCCGTTTCGGGCCTACCGACGCGAGGAGATCATTCGCCCTCGCAAGCGCTTCGTCCAACCTCGGGTTCACCTCAACCTGAGCGGGATTCAAGCCGTCGACGTCGAGAAGAAGCAGGTTCGCGTCGGCGATGGGACGACCCTCGACTACGAGATCTTGATCGTCGCGACGGGCGCCCGCCTGAGCCCCGAGGCGACCGAGGGTCTGACTGGCCCCGGGTGGCATCAGACGGCGTTCGACTTCTACTCCCTCGAGGGCTCGTTGGCCCTGGCGGAGAAGCTCGACGGCTTCGAGAGCGGGCGCGTGTTGATCAACGTCGTCGACATGCCGATCAAGTGCCCAGTGGCGCCGCTGGAGTTCGCTTTCCTGGCCGACGCTTTCTTCAAGGAGAAGGGCGTGCGCGAAGACATCGAGCTACGCTTCGTGACGCCTCTCGACGGGGCCTTCACCAAGCCCCGAGCCTCAGCGCTGCTGGGAGACATGCTGGAGGAACGTCAGATCAAGATCGAGGCGAACTTCGCCGCGTCGGCGGTCGACGGGGAGAAGCAGACGCTCCACGGCTACGACGGTCGCAAGCTCGACTACGACCTGCTCGTCACGATTCCGCTGCACAACGGTACCGAGGTCATGCTCGACTCCGGCCTCGCCGACGAGAACGGCTTCGTCAAGACGAACAAGCACACGCTGGCCTCCAAGGTCGCCCCCGGCGTGTTTGCGCTGGGCGACGCCACGGATCTCCCCACATCGAAGGCGGGAAGCGTCGCCCATTTCCAGGCGGAAGTACTGCTGGAGAACATCCTACGCTACATCCGTGGCCAGTCTCCGTTGCCTGAGTTCGATGGCCACGCGAACTGCTTCATCGAGACGGGGGCTGGTCGCGGCATCCTGATCGACTTCAACTACGACACCGAGCCACTGCCCGGAAAGTTCCCACTCCCCGGCGTCGGGCCCTTCGACCTGCTGCGGGAGAGCAGAGTGAACCACTGGGGCAAGCTCGGCTTCAAGTGGGTCTACTGGAACCTGCTGCTCATGGGAGAGGAGCTTCCGCTCGATCACCGCATGCTGATGGCAGGGAAGTGGAGCTGAGCCATGCAGAACATCGCCACGCAACTGGAACAGATCAACCTCCGCCTCAGCACCCTGAGCCATCAGGTGCAGCACCTGGCCGATCGGCAGCGGGAGCGGGACGAGCTCCTCGACGAGCTCAAGCCAATCCTCAAGGAAATGATGAAGGGAGGCACGGAGCGCCTCGCGGAGATGGAAGAGCGAGGCTACTTCACGTTCGCGCGGGAGAGCCTGCGCGCCTTCGATCGCATCGTCGAGGCGTACTCGGAGGACGATGTCCGTGCCCTCGGCGACAACATCGTGCGCATCATGGATACGATCCGGAACCTCACACAGCCCGAGGTCCTGGAAATTCTCAACGACGCGAGCGACGTCGTGCAGGAGTCGGACAGGCTCGAGCCGACCGGCGTGTTCGGCATGATGCGCGCCAGCCGGGACGAAGACGTGCGCCAGGGCATGGCCGTGATGCTCGGGGTCCTGCGCCAAGTGGGGCGCGGAGTGAAGCGCCTCGCCGAAGCAGAAGCCACGGAGCGACGTCCCAGACCCACGCGACGAGTCAGCGCAGCGCCCACAGCGCGCACCGCGGCTCCACCTGCGCCTGCGCGCCCTCGTCCAGCGCCTCCGCCGGCGCAGCCCGTGACCACGACTCAGATCGACGGCGTGACCTTCGACCCCAACGGATTCCTTGCGGATCCAGATCAGTGGACGCCGGATCTCGCCGTCGCGATCGCCGCGAGCGAGGGCCTGACGACCCTGACAGAACGACACTGGCAGGCGATCAACTGGGCTCGCGGTGACTTCCTCACCCAGGGCCAATCGCCCAACATCCGTCGCATCACCACGGGCTCGGGCGTGCCCACCAAGGAACTCTACGCTTTGTTCCCCAGGGCACCAGGCATGACCGTCGCACGTGTCGCGGGCATCCCGAAGCCTGTCGGGTGCATCTGATCGCTCACGACTTCACCAAGTCACGTCCCGGCACGACAGCACACTGGAGGCCAAGATGCCCTACCCGCAAGAAGACAGAAAAATCGCCCTGATCTGCGCCAAGGGAGGCCTCGATGAGGCGTACCCGGCGCTCATCCTGGCGAACGCGGCCCGCGCGTCGGGCATCGAGGCAACCATCTTCTTCACGTTCTACGGTCTCGACGTGGTGACCGAGAAGAAGGTCGATCACCTCCACGTGAACATGACCGGCAACCCGTCGAGCCCCATGCCCACGATGGTCGCGGGTCTGCCGGGGATGGAGCGCCTCGCCGCCAACATGATGAAGAAGAAGATGGACGAGCTGGAGCTCCCGGGCGCGCGGGAGATGCTCGAGATGCTGAGCGACGCCGGCTGCCGCCTCTACGCCTGTGAGCTGGCGATGAAGATGTTCCAGCTCCAGAAGGACGACTTGATCCCCCAGGTGGAGGAGGTGATCACGGCCACCGACTTCTACGAGAAGACCGTCGGTGCCCAGATCGTGTTCATCTAGTCTCTGCGGGACGCCCTCAATAGATGAAATCGTCCATGCCGTCCGTCACGGTCACATAGACCAGCGTGTCGTTCTTGTAACTCGAGTCGAGCGTTGCGTACGCCTGGAAGAGCGCGTCCCGGTGCTGATCGTTGTAGGTCAGGATGTGGAGGATCTGTTTCTCCCAGGCGTCGCTGGTGGAGACATTGGCCGTGGAGAGGGGGATGTCCCCGAGCTTCTTCTCCAGCAACGTGAGGGCATCCGTCTGGCTATAGATGCTTCCGGAAGGAAACGCGAACGCGCGAGTCACGCTGACTCCAACCTTGTAGCCATCGATCTCTACGAGGATGTCGGTCTTCTTGCCGCCGGCGTCTTGATAGCTGATCTCGGTCTCCGTCTTCAGTAGCTTCGCCAGTTCGCAGCGATACAGCACCTCGTAGCTGAAGACCTCGGAGTACAGCGAGTTGCCTCCGAGGTTGTCCGCGTCGTACACGTACTTGCCCCCGGTGCTGAGCAGATCGTAGCTGAAGGTCTGCGTTCCGAAGTCGATGTGGGTCTCGAACGAGAAGGGATCGGGGGAGAGGATCTCCTCCGAGTCGATGGGCCCGCAGTCTCCGCTGATCGTGCCGAAGCCGGAAAGCGGAACACCGCCGGTGCCTCCCGTGGAGCCGCCGGTGCCTCCCGTGGAGCCGCCGGTGCCGCCAGTCGTGCCTCCGCTCCCTCCGCTGCTCCCGCCGGCCCCCGCGGAACTCCCGCCGGTCCCCGCGGAGCTGCCGGCGCTCCCTCCGGCTCCCGCGGGGGTCCCTCCGGCTCCCGCCGACGATTGCCCCGCGGAACCACCTGTGGCGGCGCCAGCGCTGCCTCCAGCCTCCAGAGGACCATCCTTGAAGATCTCGTCGCTACACCCTGCCAGGGCACAGGCCCCGAGGGTCACCAACAGCGCAAGCCGTGCCAGCATCCGGAGAACGCTAGCGCGCCGGGGAGGAGGCGGGCACGGTGGTTTTCGATGGGCAGGGTGTTTTTCGACACCCTGCTGCTAGCTAGTCGGCTCTGGGCGGAACGGCCGCCAGCGCCAGGGCGGCCAGATCCCGCGCACCGTGCCCTGCTTCGATCAGCCGATCCATGCGCTCCGCGATGCCCGGGAGCACGCAGAGCGCAGCGTCTCCAGCCGTCTCCAGCATCAGCCTCACGTCCTTGCGAGCCATCGTCATTTCGAAGCTCGCGTCGTAGTTCCCCGCCGCCATGTTGGCCCCGCGGTAGGTCAACGTTCCCGCTGGGTTGAACGAGGCGAAGAGCCGATGCGCCGCCTCTGGATCCACGTCGAGTTGCTTCGCCATGGCCAGCACGTCGGCGAACGCTCCAGTGATGCCGATGATCATGGCGTTGCCGAAGAGCTTGTACGCCGCTGCGAGATCCGCTCGTTCCCCGAGGTACATGACCTTGCCGGTCATCTTCTCCAGGGAGGCCTCGGCCTCCTTGAAGGTCGCCTCGGGACCGGCCGCCAGCATGATGCCGCCGGCTTGTCGGCACATCGCGGGTGACATGAACACCGGCGCGTGGAGGTAGCGCACGCCCTGCTCAGCCAGGCGAGCCGCACGCTTCAGGGTGCCGGCGGGAGACGCCGTGGTGTGGTCGATGACCAACTTGCCGGAGAGCGCGGCGAGCGCCGGCTCCAGACAGGCATCGACCGCGGCGTCGTCACTCAACACCACGTGAACCCGCGACGCGCCCTCGACCGCTTCGGTGACGCTGTCGCTGACCTGCACCGTCGAGCCGGCCAGCGCCTCGGCCTTGGAGCGTGTGCGGTTGTAGATGCGCAGCTGCTCGCCGCGCTCGACCGCCGCCGCGATCAAACCCCCGCCAATGAGTCCCGTGCCGATGAATGCGATGTGCGCCATCGCCAGACCCTACAGGACCAGGCTACACGCTGACCAGCTGAGAGCCGACCAGGCCCTCCCGAGGGCTCGCTCAGATCATCAGCCAGGCGCCGAACGCAGCCGCGAGGGGCACCGTCAGGTTGTCGTCCAGCCGACGAGAGAACAGCTCCGCCAAACCACCACACACCGCTGCGCCAAGCGCCATGCGGACCGGGTGTGGAGTCACCGAGCCGTAGCTCACCATCAGCAGCGCCCACGCAACCAGGGCACCGACCACCACGAACGTCAGGGAGCCTTCCAGTGAGCGGCCATGCACCAGGCGGATGCGCCCGAGCCGACGCCCGACGAGGCCGGCAGCGGGATCCGCGAACGCCAGCACCGTGACCGCGACCGCGCTGACCCTGGGCTCGACCAGGAACGCCAGCAGCACCAGGGCCATCGCATACCAGGTCGCGCTGTTGATGCGATGGGCCTCGTGGGGATGCGCTACGCGGCTGAACAGCCCCATCAGCAGTCGATTCGCCCGGGGGCTCACCCGCCGCATCGTCTCCATCACGAACGCGCTGAGGAAGAACGCCGACGCGAGGTAAGGCACCCAGTCGGTCAACCAGAGCACGATGGCTAGCGCAGCCAGGCCTGATCCCGTGTGGAAAAGCGAGCGGTTCCAGTTGGTGGGACGCAGGCTCGGCACGTGGACCGCATGCAGTCGCAGCATGCGCGCCAGGGCCTCGTAGGCAGGATGCAGGCTCGCTCGAAGCTCTCCCCAGCGCTCGCGAGAGACCTCGCCGCGCTGGGTGAGTTCCTTCAGCGTGATCGCCAGCTCGGAGATGCGCGCCCGCAGCTCGACCTCGGCCTGCTCGGCGTCCACGTCCAGCGCGAAGGGGATCTCGGCGGCGTCCTGGGGATGCGCGGATTCGTTCACCACCGCCTCCCCCAGACGCTCTAGCTCGTCGCCAAGACTGACCAGCTTCGCGCTCAGGCGCGCGGCCATCTCGCGGCGGAAGCGCACCGGGTCGAGTTCGCGCAGCGTCTCGTAGAGCTCGATGACGTGGGGAGCGGCGTTCGCGGCGAGTGTCGCACTCATCGTCAGGTTCGGGTGTCTTCGGGTTCGGGGGGGAGAGGGAGAAGACGAACCCGATTGTCTTAATGTCGGCCGCCAGGCGCTTCAGTCATGGTTCGGTCACAAGCCGAGATCGCGCACTACGCCCTACATTTCAAGCATTTGCTGGACATCGACCTGGACGGCGACGCTCAGGCTCTCCCCTCCCCCACCCCGCAGCAAGGTGCCGGAGGTCGGGGTCGCGTCCTGGTAGTTGCGCCCGCAGGCGACTCGGACGTGATCCAGGTTCGCGATGCAGCCGTTCGTGGGATCGAAGCCGCGCCAGCCAACGTAGGGCAAGTACAGCTCCGCCCAGGCGTGGGAGGCGTCGGACTGCTGCTTGTTTGCGTAGTCGCCTCCTGTATAGATGTATCCCACACGGTAACGGGCGGGGATGTTCAGCAGCCTGGCCAGGCAGATGAACAGATTGGCGAAGTCCTGGCAGACGCCCTGACGCGAGCGATAGACGTCGTAAGGCGTGGTCGCGAGCGTCGTGGCCCCGGAGACGTAGTGGAAGTCACGGTAGATCGTCTCGTTCATGTCGCGCAGGGTCTCGTCGAGATCGTAGTCCTGGCGCTCGGCGAAGCTCATGGCGAACTCGGAGAGTTCGCGAAGCTGCACTTCCGGCAGCTCCGCCGGTAGCAGGTAGGGCACCATCATCTGACGCTGCCAGGGCATCCACACCAGGGGGATCGACGCGCGTCGCGACGGCGCCCAGAGATCTGGCTCTCGCGCCAGCTCGATCTTGGCCTTCGAGATCAAGCGCAGCTCCGAGTAGGGGTGCTCGAAGTCGGCGCCGACCACCACGTTACCGAAGACGTCCTCGTAGCGCCTAAATTTTCCCTGTGGAAATATTTCCAGATCGTAGTCGAGCAGGCGCTGACGTGTGTCGTGGACGGGTTCGAGACGAAACACGTGGGTCGAGCGCTCGACAGGCGCGGCGTAGCGATAGATCGTCTCGTGTCGCACCCACAGCACGCGAGCGGGAGCGTTGGGGGAGAGGGTCGGCCCGCCACTGGTCACCGGAGGAGCCTCGCCAGGCGCGACGCTCGGGGCCCGCGCGTTTCCGTTGACCCATCCCACCAGCTGTGGGTCACTGGACCAGATCGCAGCGCCCCTGCGCGAGACCAGGCTCGCGCCCGGCGCAAGGCTCACGAAGTCGAGACCAGCGAGCGGAGTGGTCGCGAGCACCACGACACTGCGGTTCGCGCCTTCGCCGGGCTCCAAGCCCAGCTCCAGGTAGCGGTTGGTCCAGCCCACGGGGCCGCCTGGCGGGATGCGGCGCCCCGCGCTGAGCTCGCCGCTGCCTTGGCCGTCGCGGAAGGCCACGAGGTCCTCACCATCGCTGAGCAGGAGGTTCGCGGTGCCGAACCCATTCAGCTCGCTGAGCAGCTGATGGAGTCGTTCCCAGCCCACATCGGCCAGGCGCCGCGCTCCCAGCTGATCGACTTGATTGAGCAGCCAGCAGAAGGCGCGCTCCGAGTTGGTGTGGCCGACCGGCGCGAACACGCGGGGGAGCTCGAGCGCAGACAGCTTTGCAGGATCGAAGTCCCCGGCGTGGGCAAACACCCAGTCGCGTCCGCCGAAGCTACGACTGAACGGCAAGGTGTCCTCCTGCGCGACGCGCTTGGCGGCGCCGCGCAGGTGACACAGGAACGTCGCGGCGCGAAAGCGATCCCAGTCCCGCAATAGCTCGGACATCGCCGTCTCACCCGTTGCGATCGGGTCCTTGATGACCGCGGCCGCATAGTCGCCCGCAGGGTACCAGGCGAAGCCCCAGCCCGAGGGCTGCACGGCGGCATCCTGCCGCGCCCACCCGCTCAAGCGGATGGACGGCGAAGCCACACCATCGAAACTCAAACCCAGCAGCTGACTCATGACACGTCTCGTCCGCGAAACATCCTCGCCACAGGCTGGCGAGTGACGCGGTGGAACCCACGACGACCGTTCCTGGCCCTGCGGCACCGACCGCGGACAGACTCTAGTAGTCGCTTCCCTGCTGAGTTACCACCGCGAGGTCCCATGCGAGTTCTGCTGCGTCACCAAACCCGATACCGATATGCGGCGCCTGTGGCCCTTGGCCCCCACGTCGTGCGCCTGCGCCCCGCGGCGCATACCCGCGCCGTGGTGGAGAGCTACAACCTGCGCCTCGAGCCCGAGCCGGAGCTGCGCTGGCAACAAGACCCCTGGGGTAACCGCATTGCCAGGCTGAGCTTCGGCAAGGACCAGAGAGTCCAGGCTCTCGAGGTGGACGTCGATCTCGCACTGGATATCCGCCCGGTAAATCCCTTCGACTTCTTCGTGGACGACCGCTGCGAGAGCCTGCCGTTCAGCTACCCCGACGGCCTGGACGAGGAGCTCGCCCCCTTCCTCTCCTCGCCCCGGGGACCGCTGCTCGACGCGTTCGTGGCGGAACAACCACTCGAGGGCTACCCAACCGACTGGCTCGTCGCGCTGAACATGCGTGTGGCGCAGCGAGTCCAGTACCTGATCCGCCTGGATCCCGGACTGCAGACCTCCGAGGAGACCCTCACCAAGAACTCCGGGAGCTGCCGAGACAGCGCGCAGCTGCTGGTCGACGTTCTCCGCGCGAATGGCCTCGCTGCGCGCTTCGTCAGCGGCTACCTCATCCAGCTCGCCGACGAAGGCAACATCCCCGACCTGGCGAAGGGCGTGGCCAGCGACGTCGCCGATCTGCACGCCTGGGCCGAGGTCTACGTTCCCGGCTGCGGCTCGATCGCCCGCGGCGGCACCAGCCGGCCCTGATGCGTAGAGGGGCCG
>JAGQIY010000548.1 GCA_020430865.1 Myxococcales bacterium | reverse complement strand
TGCTTGAGCGAGTCCGCTCCCACTCGCTCCGCCACCAGCACCGCGGGGATGTTCAGCGAACTGCCAAGAGCCTGGTCGAGCCGCACCCAGCCGTGGTGACGGCCCGAAGCGGCGCGCGGCGCGTAGCCCTCGAAGTTGAGCGGCGCATCCAGGACGAGGCTGTCCCGGCGGGCTCCGCTCTCGAGCGCGAGGGCGTACACGAAGGGCTTGAGGGTGGAGCCCGGCGGGCGAGGGCTGAGCGCGCCGTTCACCGCGCCAGCCAGCTCCAGCTGGGCATAGTCTCGGGAGCCGACCATGGCCCGTACGCCTCGGCTCTGGTTGTCGATCACGACGACGGCGCCCTGGGTTGCGCCGTCTGCCTCCAGCGTCTCCAGGTGCTGCCGCAGCTGGGACTGCGCCCGGCGCTGCAGGGTCAGGTCGAGCGTCGTCACGACTTGCGACGCCTCGGGTGCGCTGGTCTGGCTCAGGTAGTCCAGCGCGTGGGGGGCCCGTCGGACTTGTCCGCGCGGAATCAGCTGCAGCGGCTTGCTCGCCGCGCGCTCTGCGCTCGAGTGACTGATCCAGCCGCGTGCGGCCATCGAATCGAGGATGTGGCGACGCCTCGCCAGCGCGTGCTCCGGATGCTTGTCGGGGTCGTAGTAGCTCGGAGCGCGGGGCAGCACCGCGAGCAGCGCGGCCTCGTCGAGGCTCAGCTCGGCGGCGGACTTGCCAAAGAACTGCTTCGCCGCGGCCTCGGCGCCGTACGCCAGGCGCCCGTAGTAGGCGCGGTTCAGGTATTGCTCCAGGATCTCCGTCTTCGACAGCGCGAGCTCGAGTCCGACCGCGTCCAGCGCCTCGGCGGCCTTCCCGCTCAGCGTGCGGGGGCGCGGATGCGCCAGGCCCGCCAGTTGCTGAGTGATCGTCGAGCCGCCGAACGCGATGCGTCCGCGCTCCAGGTTCAACCAGGCCGCGCGGGCCACGGCGATGGGGTCCACGCCTGGATGGCTCCAGAAATAGCGGTCCTCGCTGGAGATCGTTGCCGACACCAGATACGCCGAGATGGCTCCGAGCGGGACCGCACTCTGGTAGCCGCCGCGATCGGAGCGCGCCTCGTAGAGCGGCTGCCCATGCCTCGACAGGAAGCGCTTGGAGGCCAGGGGACCATAGTCCAGTCTTTCCCGCGGGTAGCTCAGGCGCTGGGCAAGCAGCCAGCCGCCGAGCAGGACGAGCACGCCGATGACGCTCCAGCGCTTGGCGCCATTCCCGGCGCTGGCTCCTCGGCGAACCCATTCCCAGCCAGTGCTCACGGGCGCCCACTAACAAGGCCCGTGCCAGCGTGGATCCGCGCTGAAACACCACCAATCGCCGGCGGTACGTGGTGGCCACGCCCACAGCGCGTGTGTGCCAGGACACGGACGCTGCCAGCGGTTGAAGGACGGCGATCACTCGAAGGGGAGCTCGAGCTGCTCGGCCTGGCGCTGGGCGGTTGGCAAGCTGGAGGCAGCCTCGGGCAGCTCGAAGCCCCAGAGCATCTCCGATAGTCCGGAGGCGCGCCGGATGCGCTGGGTGACGCCCACCTCGAGCACGCTACGTTGTCCGGCCAGGTGCACGCTGTGCTTGGCACGGGTCACGGCGGTGTAGATCAGCTCTCGTGTCAGGATCGGGGACGGCTTCGGTGGCAGCACCAGCACCACGTCGTCGAACTCCGAGCCCTGGCTCTTGTGCACCGTCATGGCGTAGACCGTCTCGTGTGCCGGGAGTCGTGCGGGCAGGATCCCCCGCAGCGCGTCAGCAGAGGATTTTGCCCCGAGGAACCATGCTCGGAGCTGACCATCGGTCGCTCGGGCGACCACGCCCACGTCTCCGTTGAACAGGCCGAGCGAGTAGTCGTTCTGGGTGACCATCACCGGCTGTCCCGGGTACCAGCTCGCGCGCTGTTGATTGCTGGAGAAGGGCCGAATCAAGCCAGCCTCGACCAGGGCGCGCTCACACAGCTGGTTCAGGTGTTCGACCCCAAGACGTCCGCGGCGATGGGCCGTCAGCAGGCGAAAGCGCGCCAGCTCCCGCAGCTTCTGCTCGGGTTCCCGTGCCTCGAGGTAGCCTCGAAAGCCCGCCACGGCCAGCGCCGCCAGGCTGGGCTCCAGCTCCTCGGCCGCTCCGGCGCTGAACGCAACCCCGTCTGGCCCCTGGCAGGCACTCCACACGGCGCGCGGCTCGCCCGCGTTGATCGCGCGCGCGAGCGCGCCGATCCCCCCCTGGCTCGAGTAGCGATAGCTCTTGCTCAGGTGCACCATGCAGTCCGCAAGCCACGCGCGTGGTTTGGGGCCACGCTGCGGCTTCGGCTTCGGGAGACGGTCTCCACTGAGCGCGGCGACCCGGCTCACCAGCGCGGGGGAGTGACCCGTGAGCAGCGAGGGATTGAACAGGTCTCCGAGGATGGCGCCGGTTTCCACGCTCGAAAGCTGATCCTTGTCTCCCATCAAGATGAGCTGCGCATGCGTGGGAACCGCCTCGACCAGCTTCGTCAGCAGCGCCAGGTCGACCATGCTGCTCTCATCGACGAGCACGCAGTCCGCGGACAGCGGTTCCGAGGCATTGTGGCGGAAGCGAGTCGGGGAGTGCGGTTGGTAGCCCAGGGCGCGATGAATCGTTTGTGCTTCCGTGGGGATTTGTTCGAGGACCCAGGGCTCGCACTTCAGCTGCGTCTTCTGCGCCGTGATCGCCTCGGCCAGGCGCTGAGCGGCCTTGCCCGTCGGCGCGAGCAGCAGCGTGCGCGGCGGGTCCTTGCCCAGCGCCCGCGCTTGCTCGACGATGGTCGCGAGGATGCGGACCACGGTCGTGGTCTTGCCGGTGCCGGGGCCGCCGCTGACCAGCGAGAAGGCCGAGCTGGCGGAGATCAACGCGGCCACACGCTGCAGGTCTGGATCCTCTCGGCTGTCGCCGAAGAGGCGCGTGAGGCTCTGACGGAGCTCGACCTCGTCGACAGCGACCGCGCGCTCGAAGCGTTGCAGCAGGTTCTCGGCGAGCCGGGTCTGGTAGTCGTAGTAGCGCCACAAGTAGACGCGGCCCTGGGGATCGAGCACGAGGGGTCGGTGCTCTGCGGGGCTCGGCCGCAGGCCGCCCTTGGGGCAGGCCACCAGCGCGCTCTGGTTGAGCCGAGTGAGCCAGCTCTTCAGCGCTGGCAGCTCCACCTCGACGGGCTGTTCCTCCTGATCGAGCAGCACGCGCTGGTCCAGCCCGCGCAGGTCGAGGCAGACGTGTCCGCGCTGGACCGCTCGGCTCGTCAGCGCGCCAGCGAGCAGGACATCGTCATCGCCGTGCTGAATGCGGGCCAGTACCCGCGCGAACTCCACGTCGAGCGCGCCGAGTACACCTGCCACGTGGAGCTCGGTGATGGCCTTGGGGAGCGGTCGACGGTCGCTCACGGCGTCGCTCCCCGAGCGGGTTGGTTGCCGTCACCCATGGCTCGCGAGAGCGCTTCCACCCGCTCCAGCGGCGGCTTCTCGAAGAACACGCCGCTGGCGTTGCCGAGCTCCGGCGCCATGCCGCGGAGGAAGAGGTAGAGCACGCCACCGAAGTCCTTCTCGTAGCGATAGCCGGGCATGCGCGACGCGAGGTAGCGATGCAGCGCCAGGGTGTACAGATGGTACTGCAGGTAGTAGTGACCGTGGCTCATGGCCTCTTG
This sequence comes from Myxococcales bacterium, assembly GCA_020430865.1. Next base: position 7,538 of record JAGQIY010000548.1, on the reverse strand, counting down.
CAGGCGCCGCCCATTGTAGAACGCCGGTGAATCCCCGAGGAAATTGGTCTTGTAGTCCACGAGGTAGAAGCGCCGTGTCCCATCGCTGGTCGGGTTCGGGCTGCGGAAGATCAAATCGACGTACCCCTTGAGGAACCCCACCAGCGGCGCGAAACCAAGTTGCTCCACCCGCGTCGCGTAGCCTGGCGCCAGCGCGGAGCTCGGGTGTTCGCGGAACACCTGCGCCAGACGTGCCGAGTCCAAGCGCTCCTCCCCCCCGCCCATGCCCACCGGGAAGTGAAACTCCAGCTCGTCCAGGCGGTCCCTGCGGCTCAGGTGTGCGAGGCAGAGGTCGAGATCCGGTCCGACTTCGGCTTCGGGCGTCGGGGCGCGCCGCCTGCCTTCGGGGACGCGGAACAGAGGTGTGTCCAGCGCTCGCTTCAGCCCGCTGGTCGCGGCGTGCACGAGCTCGGGCGGGTAGCCGTGGGTCGCCAGCTTGCGCTTCACCAACTCGGAGAGCGCGAGGTCGTCCCGGCTGAAGTCGTGGTGCTCGAGCACGTCATGGAAGAAGTTGCCCGCTCGTGAACCGCGTGGAAACGGTAGGAGCTCGAGCTGGGGCGTCAGTACCTCGATCTCGACGTCCACCAGGTCCCCCCCTTGATCGCGATCGCGTCCCTCTTCGGGGTCCAGCTCGAGTTTCTCCGCGCGCGCCGCCAGGCCCGAGAAGCTCGCCGTGCGGAAGTACTGGTCGAGGCTGCGCCGCCGTTGCTCTGCGCTGAGGGGACGCTGGGGCTCGGAGCCGAGAAACGCCGGTCCGGGCAGGGATTCGTCCAGGCGCCGCAGCTCGATCCCCGGCACTCCCAGCGCCAGCTGCGAGACCTCGCGCCACAGGTCGTCCTCGGACTTGTCCTTCACGTGTCCCTTCAGACGCTCGGCGTCGCAGGCGATGCGCCCTTGGTCGGGAGGGTGCAGCAGGTAGGCCAGCGCAGAGCCCGCGAAGGCCTTCTTGGGACCCATGGGACCCCAGAAGACCGTGGTGCGATGCCGGGCCCGAGTCAGCGCCACGTAGAGGAGCCTCAGGCTCTCCTCCAGCGTCTCGTTCACCGCCATTTGCTTGTGCGGGTGCTTGGCGTCGGCGTCGAACAGCAAGGACAACGTCAGGCGACCGGCGTCGTCGTGGAACACGGGCTGGCGACTGTCGTCGGGATGCAACGCGGCGCCGACGTGAACGAAGGGACAGAACACCAGGGGATACTCGAGACCCTTGCTCTTGTGCACGGTGGTGATCTTGACGGCGCGCTCGTCGCTCTCGAGGCGGACCTGGACGTTCTCCACGCGCTGGCTGCTGTCCAGGCGTTGAACGCTCAGCCAGGTCAGGATCCCGGCGGGCCCCAGATGCAGCCCACGCGAGGCAGCGTGGGTCAGCTCGATCAGGTGCAGCACGTTGGTGAGACGACGCTCACCGTCGCTCAGACAGAGCAGCTGTTCGAAGCTGCCGAGCTCCGCGAGCACGCGCTGGATCATCTGCACGAAGCCGCGCTGGAGCCACAGCTGGTTCCAGGTGCGGAAGCGCGCGGTCCAGACGTCCCACGCCTGGTCGTCGCGCTCCAGCGCGTCGAGCTGGTTCGCGCTCAGGCCGATCAGCTCCGTGGTCAGCGCGGCCTTCAGCGTGCGCACCTGGGTCGGCTCAGCGACGGCAGCGAGCAGCAGCGCGAGCTGTTGCGCCTCGGCCGAGAGGAACACGCTCTGATCGCCGAGCACGACGCTGGGGATGCCGTGGCCGCCGAGTGCGTGTTGCACCTCGAAGGCCTGAGCGTTGGTGCGCGTCAGCACCGCGATGTCGCCCGCGCTGAGGGCTGTGTCTCCGATGCGCGCGCGCTGCGCCAGCGCACGCCGCACCTCCCGCGCGCACAGCTCGGGGATCCCGACCTCCTGCGCCAGCTCCGCGCCGACGAAGGCGATGGCGAGGCCGCCGAGCGGCTCGTCGTCGCAGGAACGCAGGCGCTCTGCTGCGGCCGGCTTGGGCGAGACCTCCGGGAAGGCGACGTCCTGGATCAGGAACGGGAGCTCCAGGCGATCGGCCGCGTACAGACCGTTCAGTGCACCGATCAGCGCGGGATCCGTGCGCCAGTTCGTACCCATGGTGTAGCGGCGCTGCTCCGGGCTCTGCCTCGCAGCCCTCAGGTACACGCCGAGGTCGGCGCCGCGGAAGCTGTAGATGGCCTGCTTCGGATCGCCGATCAGGAACAGCGGTCCGAGGCGCTCGTCGTCCTGCGCCTCGCTGTCCAGGGGGTCTCGCGAGACGCTGGTCAACGGCTCCACGTACAGCCGCTGGAAGATGCGCCACTGAATGCTGTCGGTGTCCTGGAACTCGTCGATGAGTGCCGCAGGGAAACGTCTGCGAATGTGATCGGCGAGCCGCGGTCCCCGTGAGCCCTGCAACGCCGCGTCCAGCTGTTGCAGCAGGTCGTCGAAGGAGATCAGTCCACGTTCGAGCTTGCGCCTCGGGATCTCGCGTCGAGTGTAGTCGACCAGCCCGTTGACGAACGCCGCCAGGCGGTCCTGCCAGGCGGCGACCAGCTTGGCCTGCTCCTCGAGTACTTGCTCCCAGCGCTCCAGGAACGGGTGCCGAGGCGGTGGGTAGCCCTTGTTCATGGGGAAGCGCGACTGCGCCAAGTGCTGCGAGCGCTCCGGCAGCGTGTCGCTCAAGGCCCGGCTACGACGCTCTCTCACCCCCAAGAAATCCTCGAGGTCGGCCAGCAACTGCTCGACGTAGGCCTGCTTGAGCTTGGATTGATTGACGCCCTTCCGGCGCAGGATCTGCTCGAGCGCGGGGCGGTCGTAGACCTCGCGGGCGCGCTCGATGGCGCGTTCATGAGCCCTCCGATTGGGCGTTGGCGCCGACTCCACGCTGGGCAAGATCAAGAGCTCCGGATTCGCGACCACGCGGTCCGCCAGGCGCTGACAGGCCTTCAGATCCAGCTTGTGGGCCGCCAGATGTTGCAGGAACTCCGCCGGGGCTGCGTGGGTCTCCAAGGTCCAGTAGTCGCGCACCACCTCGTCACGGAGCACGCTCAGGTCGGGCACCAGCTCGGACTCGAACAGGCCTCCGCTCTCGAACGCAATTTCCGTGAGGCAGCGATGGCAGAACCCGTGGATGGTCGAGATCGCCGCCTCGTCGAAGCGCTCGAGCGCGAGACCCAGGCGTACTCTCAGCTGCGCGTCGTCGACCCGGGAACGCAGGCGTGAGAGCAGCGCGCTGTCGGCTTCGTCGAGCCTGGGCGCTCGGGCTTCGAGGCTCTGCTGGAGGTGACTCAGTCGCGCGCGGATGCGGTCCCTGAGCTCCGCCGCGGCGGCCTCGGTGAAGGTGACCACCAGCAGGCGCTCGATGCCCAAGCCCCGCTCGCACACCAGGCGTGTGACCAGGCTGGTGATGGCGTGGGTCTTGCCGGTTCCGGCGCTGGCCTCCACCAAGTTGAAGCCCTCGAGCTCCACGGCGCTGGCGTCGAAGGCGCGCATCACGTCTCCTCCAGGTGCTGGAGCAGAGGCTGCCACACGGTCCGCGCGAGCTCCTCGAAGCCCGGCGCCATGGCGTCCTCGACGCGGGGCAGGGCGCGTACGTCCGTCGTCGCGCCTACGACGCGACGCGCGTAGGGATCGAACCTCACGTCGTCGGCCAGGCGTTGGCTGGCGGAGACGTGCGGGTGCTCGCTGCCCTGCCCGAGCGCCTCGACGTACGCTCGCGATGCCTCGGGGAAAAGGTGCAGGGGTTCGTCGAGGCCGAGCAGCAGCAGGCGACACAGCACGTCGAGGTGGTGCGTCGCGTTCTCGGGTGCGCTGAACTGGTAGTGAGTGATACGTGACTTGCCCTGGGCCGGACGCAGGAAGACGTGGGTGTTGCCCGCCTCACGCGGCGCCTGATGGGCTCGTCCCAGGCGGGAGCTGTCGGGTGCCGTGGCGCGTTGCTCGACGTGGGCACACCAGATCAGATGCTCCACCCAGACGCGGAGCTGCCGCTTCGGGCGTGGTCGCATGAAGTTCGCGCGGATCAGGCGTCCGCCGAACACATCGTCCAGGTTGCCCTCGAGGTGCACCCCGCTCGGCATCCTCAGGGAGACGTGGTGGCTTTGCGCAGGTTGCCCAGCTCTCGTCTCCAGCAGTGCGTGCTTCATCGCGTCGGTCTCTGCCTGGAGCAGGTCTCGGGTCACCGCGCCACTGGTTCCGAACGGCAGCTTGCCGCTCGCGCGAAGCACCAGCAGGCTCTCGTCGTCGTCCATGCCTTCGAGCCCGAGCTGGAGCAAGAAGTCACCCACCGCGTAGCGCTCGAGCGCCGACAGCTCGATGGGCTCACGATCCAGGACCTCGGCGTCGTCTTCTCGCAGGAACAGCCCGAGCCGCCGCTCGAAGAGGTATTGCTGCGGAGCGGCGAGAAACAGCTGCAGGTCCCGCAGCCCGAAGCGCGGGCTGGCATCCAGCGGCGGCAATCGGCGCTCGAAGATCGGAGTGGGTGCTCGACGAGCGCCGCGAGCGCTCTCGGCGCCGCGACACAGATCGGCTCGAAAGCTGAAGAGGCGCGCGTCCGCGCCATCGAAGTAGCGCTGACTGAAGGGCTGGAGTGGATGCTCGGTGACGAGGCGCGCTCGCAGCTGTCGAGCCGCCTCGCTCCCCTCGTCGGCGCCTTGATCCAGGCGACGGGCCAGGTGGTCCAGCAGCTCTTCCACCACCACGCTCGGCGGTCGCTTCGAGTTGTCGTGGATGCTCTGACCGTTGAAGGTGATGAGCAGGCGCTCCCGAGCCGAGAGCAGCGCCTCGAGGAAGAGGTAGCGATCGTCCTGGCTGCGTGAACGATCTCCGGCCTTCGGCAGCGCCTGAGCCAGGTCGAAGTCAACGATACTGTCTCTTCGCGGAAATGCGCTCTCGTCCATGCCGAGCAGACACACCACGCGAAACGGGATCGAACGCATGGGCACCATCGCGCAGAACGTCACGCCGCCAGTGAGGAAGCTCTTCGCTGGCTGGGACTCGTCGAGCTGCTCGCCGAGCAGCGGCGTCAGGACAGCGAGGCTGATCTTCGCGTCGAACTCCACGCTCTCGGCGGAGCCACGGATCTGCTCCAGCGCCGTCAACACCCGCTGGTGCTGCCAGGCGTAGTCGCCTTCCGCGGCGAAGAGCAAGCTCACGATGCGGGCGATCGCGGCTTGCCACTCCGCCAGGCTCTTCTCCTGGTCGAGCGTGTCGAGGCTGTCGAACAGCGTCTCGGCGAACGAGGCGAGCTTGCCCGCCAGCTCCGCGGACTGGCCTTCGACCTCGTCGTACGGCAGGCACTCGAGGAAGCGCTGCCGGTCGTGACCGGGCAAGGCGTAGCCGAGGAGCAGTCTGTCCAGGCCGAAGCGCCAGGTGTTCTGACGGATGGGAGGCTGGCCATGGCCGGCTCGATCCTCCTCGTCGATGGCCCAGCGGATCCCCGTCTCACGCACCCACTCCGAGATCGCGTCGAGCTCGGCGACCTGGATCTGAAAGCGATCGGCGATGGGCGCGAGGTTCAGCAGATCGAGCAGCTGGCTCGCGCTGTGGCGTCCGCCCACCAGCGCGAGGACGCGAAACAGGCCCTCCAGCACCGGGGCGTCGTGGCGCACCGAGCGGTCCGCGATGCGGTAGGGGATGCCACCGCGGCGTTCACGTCGAGCTTGCTCGTCACCTTGCCGCGAGGATACATCCTGGGGCGCCAGCGCGGGCCGATCGAAGACCGACTCGATCAGCGGAGCGTAGCGCTCGATGTCCGGCGCCATGACGATGACGTCCTGAGGCGCGAGGCTCGGGTCCTGCTCGAGCAACCGCAGCAGGCGATCATGCAGGACCTCGACCTCGCGCATCGGGCCGTGGCAGGAGTGGATGGCGATGCTGTCGTCGCCCTCGAGATCGCCGAGCGGCAGGTCATCGTCCAGCTCGAGCAGGCTCTTCTGGAGCTGCCGGAGCAGGCTCCGAGGCGCAGCGCTACCGTCGGGGAGCAGCGTCGGATCTCGATAGAGCTCTCGCGGCTCCTGATACCCGGCGCCGTGCTCCTCGAGCAGCTGCTGGAAATCGGCGCCCGCGGCGCCGAGGCTGGCCAGCAGCTCGTGGGGTTGCTCCACGGCCTGCCCCTGCTCGAGCAGCTTCGAGCGCTGTCGTGGCGCGGTCTGGTCCGCGTACCAGCCCTGGGATGGCGACAGCACGAAGAGGTGAACCTCGATCAGATCCGCGAGCCGGGCGACGCTGCGCAAGTAGAGCGGCGGCAGGCTGGACAGGCCAAACAGACACACTCGCTCGGGGAGCTGGTGCTCGGGCGTGCCCGGCTGCTGATGCTCGGCGGACGCACTCGCCAGCGCGGCGACCCGCGCGTGGAACTCGGCCTCGAGGTGGGCCAGGTGGTGCTCGCGCAGCGACTGCGGCAGTAATCTCCACAGCGCAGCCTGCCAGGCAGCCGTCTGCCGCAGGCGCCCGCGGAAGTCACCTGATTCCCCACGGTTCCAGGCGGCGATCAGCTCGGGGCGGAACACCAGGTAGCCGTCGAAGGCGCGGGTGATACGCGCCGCGAGCTGCTGCGTCTTCAGGTCCCGAGCGCCGCCGTCGAGATAGCCGAGCACGCTCTGCAGTGCCTCGCGATCGGCGCGGTCCGTGACCGCGTCCATCCGCGTGGATAGCGCCGAGAGGGCGCTGTACAGTCCCCAGAACAGGCCCTCTCGGGAGTGACTCGAGAGGTCGGGGCGCGAGAACGTTTCCGCGAAGATCTGAGACACGAAGTTCCGCGGATACAGGAACTCGCCGTTGGTGAAGACGCCCAGCTCGAGTGCCAGTTGCTGACTCAGCCAAGTCGCCATGCCGCGGCCTTGCACCACCACGCGCTCGGCCCGCATGGGATCGCGGACCGGCACTCGCAGCACGTCAGCCAGACAGCGAGCGAGCTGCTCCGCTTGGTTGCTGCGGTAGACGTAGAGGCGGCGGGGCATGATCGGGGTCGGGGAGGGGTGAGGGACGCGGCGGGCGAGGACTGCGCGGCGCGAGCAAGGCGCTTAAACTACTGCGTGGTCCTTGCCCAGGTAGGACGAACAATAACACGGAAAGAGTGTTCAGTACCTGGCGTCCGACGAGGGAGGCTATCGTCACCCAATGCCTGAGCGTTGGACGTGGCGTGTAGCGGAGTTGCCCTATGAGTACGCGGTGGAGATCCGCGGGGAGCAGGTGGTCTGGATCTGGGACAGCGGCCCGGGTATCCCGCCCACCGAGGAGGCGCAGCCGCTGCGCGCGCTGCTCCAGCAGGGTCGTGCGGCGGTTCCCTCCGCCTGGCAACAAGTCCCGCCGCCCATCCTCGAGCAGGTCCGCGCTCGAGGCGCACAGCTGCTCGGCGGCGCGGGTGCCGACGGGGTCGAGGCGACGGGACCGACTCAGTTTGCACCAGCCATCGCGGCCCAGACGGCCATGAGTTCACCGGCGCCGGGCGCCGCTCCTGGCCAGGCGTCATCGAATCCCCAGGGATCCGCTGGCGCGAATCCTCAGGGCAATGCGGCGCCCCCTGGCTGGGG
>JAGQIY010000547.1 GCA_020430865.1 Myxococcales bacterium | reverse complement strand
GTCAAGCAATACCGCGACCCTGTTGATCGGGCAGGGTGAGGTCGCTACGCTTGCTCGATGCGGGGTTTCTTCGTGCTCTTGAGTTCGGTTTGCCTAGCAGGCTGTGCTCGCGCTGTTGATGATCGTGAAGAAGCGCGGGAATTCGGTGAAGTTCACCGGTGAAATCCGCGCTTGAGGGCGGTGAAGTTCACCGGTGAACGACTTTGGTGATCAGGGCTTCTTGGTGCGGCGTCGCTTGGAACGGGCGACGTTCTCCTCCTTGGATTCCTTGCTGCGGTAGCTGTCCGCCGTGATGTCGATCACTTCCGCCCGGTGGGTGAGGCGGTCGACGAGGGTGACGACGCAGGCGGCGTGCGGGAACACCTCGCTCCATTCGGCAAACGCCTTGTTCGTGGTCAGGACGATGGGTTTTCGAGCTTCGTAGCGACGCGTGACGACCTCGAAGAGTAGGTCGGCGTAGCGGCTATTGTAGGAGAGGTAGCCGACCTCATCGACGCAGAGCAAGGCGGGCACGGTGTAGCGCCGTAGGCGCCTTCCCAGTGCGGCCGCGCTGTCTTGAGCGGCGAGGTCGGCAAGCATGTCGCTCGCAGACGTGGCGCGCACGGTGTGCCCGCGCACGACGGCTTGGTGCGCCACGTTTCTCAGGATCATCGTCTTGCCGACTCCATTCGGACCAGCGATCACCACGTTGTGCCCAGTCGTGAGCAGCGTGAGGTTGAGCAGCTCGTCGATGGCTTCGCGGTCGATCTTCTTAGGCCAGGTCCAGTCGAAGTCCGCCATGCTCTTGAATGCTGCGATCCGAGCGTTGCTCAGTCGTCGCTCGAGGCTTCGCTTTCGCCGCTCTCGCTCTTCGATTTCGAGCACTTCGCGCAGCCAGGGTTTGTCAGCAATCTGGTCCCAGCAGGCGTAGAGCCCGAAGAAGCCAAGCGTCTTGAGTAGAGCCTTCATTTCCTCGGGAGAATAGTCAGTCATCGTGTTGTTCCTTGAGTGTGTCGTAGGTGGAGAGCGCGTGGGGTTTGACGATCAGGTTTGCGATGGGTCCCTTTGCGAGCGGGATGGCGACTGGCGGAGGTAAGCCACGACTCGAGCGGCGCCGATCGAGGATCTGCCTGATAGCGCCGACGTGGATGGCGTCGCGCTCGAGCGCTTCGACGAACGCCTCTTCCAGCTCGGCGGCGCTGGAGGTATCGAGCACTCGAAGCAGAGCCTGGGTGGCGGAGCCTAGGTTTCCTCCTCTATCCGCGAGGATGCGGAGGAACGCTTCAGCGTTTGGGACGGCGTGGGTCAGGCGATCCATGCCGCGGTGTTTGCGAGCCGCGCGCTTCTCCTCGACGAGTCGTTGAAGGTGCGTTGGGTCTTCGATCTGCTGGCCGCGGTCCCAGCTGCGGGTGTGCTGCGCCACCACGTCCTGCCCATCGAGGATGCGGACGACTTCGAGATCCGCCAGGACGACGAGCGTGCGTCGGACGCGGTCATGAGGCACCGAGTAGTCGTTGAGGTCAAACCGCGCGTAGGGGGTCTTACCGATGTGCACTTCGACGCGTTCCGATGCAGGAAAGGGCTCGTCTGGCAGTCTGAGTAGCGAGGATCTCTCCTGATCGAAGGCTTCTCCGACGGTGCGATCCCTGTCCTCGACCCACTTGCGGACCATCGAGGTCGTAGTCGCCCAGTCGTCTGCCTGGCGATTGAGATCGGCGAGGTCTTTGAACTCCCGTGCGGCGAAGAAGCTGTCGCGGACGTAGCGGATCGCCCGCTCGACGCGCCCTTTCTCGTTTCCGCGCGCGACCGCTACGGGGCGTGGCTCGAAGCAGTAGTGCGTGGCGAGCTCAAGCAGGCGTGGATTGAACTGCACAGCATCGCCATGGCGTGCGAGCACGGCGCTCTTCAAGTTGTCGTACAGCAAGACTCGCGGCACGCCTCCGAACTCAGTGAACGCTTCGACGTGCCCACGCAGGAAGAAGGGCATGCTAGCCCCTGGCATGAAGCGCAGGAACACACGCCGCGAGTAGCTGAGCACCATCACGAAGGCCCACAGCGTGCGGATGGCGCGGCCGATCTGGAGCTTCCCGAAGTGCGCCCAGTCCACCTGCGCTTGCTCACCGGGAAGCGTCTTGAGCCGCTGGAATGCCTCGGCGGCTCGCTTGGGACGTAGTCGCCCCACCAGGCGTCGAAAGTGATCGGGGCCGCCGGTGTAGCCGCGCTCCTTGACCATGGTGTAGAGCCGACTTGCGCGCAGGCCGGGGTACTTCTCCAGTTGCTCGGCAATGAACGGCAAGAAGGGCTCGACCATGGATGGTCTCGGAGCGACGACTCGCTCCTCGACGCCGGTCTGTTTGAGCACTCTTTGCACCGTGGTGTGGTGCAACCCGAGCTGCGTCGCGATGGTGCCGATTGGCCATTTTTCTGTGTGAAACAGCCGCAGAACCTCGGCCTCTTTTTCCTTGGGGATCACGCCCGGCCCTCCCTAGCCTGGGGGGCCTCGTGGTGGCCTGGGCCTGCGCTGGCTGCGGTACCGCGGATGGCGGACTTTGGGACCCACCCTCGCCCAGATCGGGAGAGGCGCTCGACAAAGCGAACAGCGGGGCACTTGGATAGCTGACTCGTCATGGACTTCCTTTCCACCGGACGCTTCCGGCTGAGCCCACGACGTCTGCTGGACCGGAGCTTGTGTCACGGCCTGATGCGTCACTTTCTGTGCGGCAAACTTGGCCTTTCGGTCACGAAGGCGCTGCTGCCGGGCCGCGTGCAGGCGCTTCCCGCGCGGCGTCCGCTGGTAGCGGCTACCGGCTCGCCGCACGGAAGCTTGCCGCTGCCTCACCGAGCAGGGCGGACACAAACGCTGACCGCGGTCGCACCGCCCACAGAGTCGCTCCACCGTCCCGCACGCCGTGCAGCTGAAAAGCCGGTACTCGTCGCCAGCCAAAGCTCCCCATGTCGCCGATTTCTGGACATGGAGCTCCGGCCTTAGGCATCTTGCCTGCCTCCGTACTAGCCAAAGCCGGAGACCCCAGAAGACCCAGAGTTGCTACCTCTTGGGTCTTCGCTAATTTCGGCGAACGAAAGCGTGCCCTGGGCCCACGGCGCCGGCCCAGAACCCGATCGGTGAACGGTGAAAGCTCCCGATCACGAAACCGCGGCTTTCACCGATCCGCTACGCGTTGTCGTGACCACCCACACTCGCGCTAAGGCGCCGGACCGGCAAGACTGCGACCTGTACGCTGATTCCGTACAGCAGCGTATCACCGCACGGGACCTGCGAGGTGCACAGACGCGATATGAGATGGTCAAGCAGCACTGCCCTCC
>JAGQIY010000546.1 GCA_020430865.1 Myxococcales bacterium | reverse complement strand
CGCGGCGCTGGAGCGCGGGCTCGAGCTGCGCGGCATGACTCACGCGCCGACGGGCGGCGGACTCATGGGTTCGGTTCTCGGCGGCAAATACCGCATCTTGCGCAAGATCGGCTCCGGGGGCATCGGCGCGGTCTACGCCGCCGAGCACATCGCCCTGGGCTCACAGGTCGCGATCAAGGTGCTGCGCGGCGCCGCGGCCCTCGACGCCGCAGAGATCGCACGCCTGCGCCGCGAAGCGCAGGTGCAGGTCTCCATCGAGCACACCAACGTGATCCGCACCATCGACCTGGATCAGATGCCCGACGGCTCGATCTACGTCGTCATGGAATTGCTGCGCGGAAAAAGCCTCGCCGAGCTGCTACGCAAGGACGGCAGGGTCTCGGCCGACTCCGCGGTGCCCTGGTTCATCCAGGTCTGCCGTGGGCTCTACGCGGCGCACCGCCTCGGGGTGGTGCACCGCGATTTGAAGCCAGGCAACATCTTCATCTGCGACGACGGCAGCGTGAAGGTGCTGGACTTCGGCATGAGCAAGCTCTCCAGCGCGGAGGCCCTGACCGAAGAGGGCTACACCCTGGGGACCCCCGAGTACATGTCCCCGGAGCAGTGCATCGGCGCGCCGGTGGAGCCGCGCTCGGACCTCTACGCCTTCGGCGTGCTGATGTACGAGGCGCTCACGGGCGACATCCCGATCCAGGCGCGAACGCGGCGAGAGCTGCTCGAGCTACACCAGCGCGCGATCCCGCTGCCCATGCGCGAGCGCTACCCCGAGCTGGAGATCCCAGAAGAACTCGACGCCGCCGTGATGCGTTGCCTGAAAAAACGTGCAGCGGAACGCCCAGCCAACGCGCGTGAGCTGGAGGACCTACTGAAGCGCGTGCCGATCGACGCCACGACGCAAAGTTCACTGCCCCCAGCACGAAAAGAGTCTAGAACTCGGCCGTGACGCGAGAGCGCCGACAAGCAGCTCGACCCTCGAGGGCGCGCCGTCGCCGAGGCTGGCTTCGCGCGCTAGCCGCGGGTGCAATGCTCTCAACGCTCGCTCAGCCAGCTGCGGCGTTCACCTACCTGGTGCGCCCCCCCGATACGCTCGCCAGCATCGCAGAGCGCATGTACGGACGCATCCAGCACGAGAAGATCCTGGTCGCGGCCAATGGCCTCGATCTCGAAGGCGGAACCCGCATCGTCCCGGGCATGCGCCTCGAGGTGCCCGCGGTCGGTCACCGCCGCGTGGTGGCCGGCGACACCTGGCCCGCGCTCGCCGAGGATCTGCTCGGCGCCACGTATCGGGACGTGCTGTTCTCGGCTGCGAACGACACGTCACCGTGGCTTCCCCCGAAGGACGGCTCCGAGATCATCGTGCCGTTCAACCTCCGCGTGGTCGTCAAGGACGGGGACGACATCGTGAAGATCGCCTACGAGTTCACCGGCGATCGCAACAAGGCCTGGGTGCTCGATCACTACAACGGCCTGGGCGGGCGCAAGCTGCAGCGCGGTGACGTGGTGCTGGTCCCGCTCACCGACCTCGCGCTCACCAAGGAAGGACGCGAGTACGCCGGGGTGGCCGCCGAGGCGCGGCTCGGCGAGTCCGAAGGCCAGTCGCGAGACGCCCAGCTGCAAGTCGAGTCAGAGCTCCCGGCACTGCTCGGCGACGTGCGCGGCGGGCGCTACGTCGACGCGATCCGTCGTGGCGGCACCTTCCTTGCCATGGGGAAACTCTCACGACCACAGGTAGCGCTCATCCAGCGCCAGCTGCTGGAGGCCTACGCGGCGCTCGGCGCCGTCGGCCTGGCGACCGCGGCCTGCAAGGCCTGGCTCGAGAACGATCCAGGCGCGCGACTCGACCCCATCGAACTGAGCCCGAAGCTGATCTCGGCGTGTGGCCCCGCAGAGAACACTCGAGCGCTTCCGACTCCCGACCCGAGCGGCAGCGCTAGCGGTGACGCTGGAGCCAGTCCGTGAGCGAGCCCACGGCGAGCTTGCAGCGCGGGAGTCGCTTGGGTCGCTACCGCATCGAGCAGGTGCTAGGCGCCGGAGCGAGCGGTTCGGTCTACGTCGCCGAGTGCGTGGATGCTGCGTCCCCCAGCTCCGACCGCGAGAACACCTCGATCAAACTCCCTGGGGAAACACTTTCCGGCCCCGAGATCGGCCAGCGGGTCGCGCTCAAGGTGCTCCACCGTCATCTGGTGAAGAACTACCAGATCAGCAAGCGCTTCGCCCGCGAGGCGCGCATCCTGCGCCGCCTGGAGGGAGACCACCTGGTGCGCTTGCTCGACTTCGGCGAGGCCGATGGTCAGCTGTACATGGCTCTGGAGCTGGTCAGCGGTACGGCGCTGGACGTGCTCATGCAGGGGGTGAGGGTGCGCCTCCACGACGCGGTAAAAATCCTCACAGAAATCTGCACGGCGCTCGAAGTGGCCCACGGCTCGGGCGTCGTACACCGCGATCTGAAGCCCGGCAACGTGATCCTGGAGGGCGTGGCCGGCGATGAAGAGGGCCTCGACGGAGCGCGGGTGCGGGTGCTGGACTTTGGTATGGCCAAGCTGATTCACGGCTCGGCCAGCGCATCGATCACCGCACTCACCGAGCAGAACATGGTCTTCGGGACGCCCGAGTACATGGCTCCCGAGCAGGCGCGTGGCGACGACGTCGATGCCCGCAGCGACATCTACTCTGCGGGCGTTCTGCTGTATGAGCTGATCAGCGGCAAGCTGCCGTTCCGCGGCAACACGCCCATCGGCATCATGACGGCTCACCTGACGGAAGAACCGGCACCTCCCTCGAGCCACGCCCCCGAACGACAGATCCCACCAGCGCTGGAGTCCGTGGTGCTGCACGCGATGGCGAAACAACCGGAGGCGCGCTATCCCTCGGCACGTCACCTGCGCGAGGCGCTGGAGCGCGCGCTGACCAGCCCCGACGACACGCAGTCGATCGCCCCGCCCAGCAAGGATGATCTGTCCCTGACCGACACACAGCACGACATGAAGCTGCCGGACGGCCTGAGCCGCACGGAAGTGGACGTTGCGGCGGTGACCCTCGACCCGCGCCCGGAAGCCGACGCAGAGAGAGGCAACAGCCGGCTCTGGCTGCTGGTGGCCATCGTCGCAGCGCTGCTGGGCATCGCGGCAGGCGTGGCGGTCAGCCTGGGAACCAGCTGATGCCGGAGCTGAACCTTAGCAAGGGGCTCGACTGGGGTGAGCTCTCCCCGCTAAGGCTCACCGCGCGCACCGTCGCGGACGGCGTATATGCCGGCCTGCACCGCAGCCCCCGCAAGGGTGCTGGGATCGAGTTTGGCGGCCATCGAGAGTACGTGCCCGGGGACGATCTGCGCTGGCTCGATCATCGCGCGCTGATGCGCCACGGCCGACTCATGATCAAGGAGTTCGAGACCGAGACGGATCGCGTGCTGCGCTTGATCGTCGACGCCAGCGCATCCATGGGCTTCCGCAGCGAGCGTGCCAAGGGCGCCAAGCTGGCGTTCGCGTCACTGCTGGCTGCGGCGCTCGCACGCATCGCCATTGGCGCTGGCGATCCGGTGGCGGTCGAGTGGCTTGGAGGGGATGGGGTGCGCTCGCTGCCGGCGATGGGCGGACGCGAGGCTTTCGAGCGCATCGTGGGCAGCCTCGAGCAAGCCGAACCCAGCGATCCCGGCCCCATGGATACCGCGGAGCTCGAGCGAGTGATCGCCTCCGTGGCTCGTCACACACGGCGCGGCGCGGTGGTCGTGCTGTTCAGCGACCTGCTCGATCTCCCTGTAGAAGCCCTGGATCAGTTCACGACCCTGGGGGCGCAGCGCCGTACGCTGATCGTGGTCCAGGTGCTCGACCCCCTCGAGGCCGACTTCAGCCTCAGCGGGCCGCTGCGCCTGCGAGCCACCGAGACTCGCTACCTAGTGGAAACGGACGCTGAGACGGCCCGCGACGGCTACCTGGCGGCGCTGGCCAAGCTCCAAGAGACCTGGCGTCAGCGCCTGGTCGGGCGGCGGGGGCGCCTGGTGGTGTGCAATAGCGCCGACAACCCGGTCGATGTGGTACGCGCGATCATCCGCGCCGCGGAGGGCCGCCCCGGATGAGCTTTCTGGTGCTCTCGGCGCTGGCGATCGCAGCCCTGGTCGTCGCGCCCTTGCTCGCACATCTGCTGCGCCGCGGTCGCGCCGAGGAGCGGGAGTTCCCCGCCGCCAAGCTGGTGCCGACCTCGCCCCCCGTGGCACGCCAGCGCACGCGCCTCGAGGACCGCGCGCTCTTTGGCATCCGCGCGGCAATGATTCTGTTGCTCGCGCTGCTGGGCGCGACGCCCTTCGTGCGCTGCTCGCGCCTCGCGCTGGATCGCAGCAGCGGCGCATCGGTGTCTCTCGCCACCGTGGCCGACGACTCCTACAGCATGCGACCAAAGCTGCCGCGCCGGGAGCGCCCATTCGAGAAGGCCCTGGCCCGCGCCGAGGAGCTACTCGACTCCACACGG
>JAGQIY010000545.1 GCA_020430865.1 Myxococcales bacterium | reverse complement strand
AGCGGCGGCATGCCTGCTGACTCTCGTCCTGGTGCTCCTGCCGCGCCCGGCCAGGGCCTGGTTGCTCCACGAGCACACTCGCATCACCCGTGAGGCGGTCGCTGGTCTCTCCCCGAGCGATCGCGCCTCGCTGGAGCGTTGGTGGAAGACCGGGCGCCTCGGCCTCGGTTCGCGCAGCTGCCCCTCGCTCGCCCAGGGTTCCGCGCTGCCCACGCTGGCGCAGGGCGAGCTCTGCGTCGACTTCGCGGTGCTGCCGGCGCTCGCGGCGGATCACTCGTGCTCGACCGCCGATCTTCGGCGCAGCATCGCCAGCGAGTGGCTCACCGACGTGCTCTCCATCGCGGGTCGCACCGAGGTCGCGATCGCGGCGGCGAACGCCGACGACGACCCTGGCGACGTGATCGACGCCTGGCGCACGCAGCACATCGAGCTGCGCATGGCGGATCGCAAGTACCTGTCGCGGGCCCAGGTCAACACCGCACACTTTCAGCCTCCGCGGGAGATAGGTGAGACCCTCGCGACGTACTTCGCCCGGGTCCATGGCGCCCCGAACGCGATCGGCCTCTACGCCTACTTTCACCAGGCAGCGCTGGACGCAGCCTCGGAGGCCCACGCCTGCAAGACCGACGCGTGCAGAGGTAGGCAGACGGCCATGGCGTTCAACCTGGAGGCCTTCGCGCTGCATTTCCTCGAGGACTCGTTCTCCGCAGGACACGTCGTCGCGACCTCGGGCGGGGACGCCGAACGCATGGGCACCCACGACCACTACTGCGAGCATGGACTGACGGTGACGACCTGGGGGGGCGAGGACTACATCGCTCACGGCGACGCCTTCCTTCAGGACGAGGATCTGAGGCGCGCCTCAGGGGCCGTGAAGACCAGCCTCGAGCTGCTGCTCGCGGCGTTCGCCACGCCGCCCGAGCCTGGCGCGCCGAGCCTGGCCAAGCGCCTGCCTCAGGTCGACGTGTGCACGGCCTCAACGCTCTCGACACGCTTCCAGCCAGAGTTCGCCCGCTTCGAGTCGGTGCTGCAGCAGGTCCCCAAGGCAGACACCCCGGGCACCACCAGCGGGCACCCGCATTTCCTCAAGGAACTGGGCCCGTTCTATCTCTGGGGCGGCGACGTCCGGATCAACTACGGGCTGCTCCAGGGCCCCAAGACCCTCGCCTACTCGCCGGACCGGCTGACGGGTCGCGCTGGCCTCGGCGTCACCCTCGACGGTATCACGCAGGCCGCCACCGACGGCATCATCTCGTTCGGCGCCAGCGCCTCCGCGCTGCGTCGGCCAGGCGATCCCGACGTGGTCCCCGTGAAAGATCCGGACCACAAGCGAGTCGGTCGCTGGCGCATCGGTGTCGGCCTGGACTGGCACATCCCGTATGTGCTGGTCCCCTTCGACACGCTCGTCCTCTCCCCATTCGTGTGGCTGGTGGACCAGCTCAGCGACGGAGACGCGCTGATGAAGATGTGGCTGACCGCGAGCAACGGGGGGCTGCTCGGACTGCAGGATCGACATCGCATGCCCTGGACGGGCCACATCCAGTTCGTGCTCGGCAGAGAAGGCGCCATCACCTTCTACAGCGGAAACGAGACGCTGATCAGTGACACGACCGTGAAGGGTACCCCGTACTTCTGGCAGCTGAGCTTGCCCGTGTTCACCTGGACGACGGTCCACCTCTCGGACCCGCGAGTCGCCATGGATGGACGCTTGAGCCTTGGCTACACGCTCACTCGCCTGGTGAAAGCCAAGGAACGCGATCCCGCCGACGAGGACGAGTTCTATCACGGCATCTTCCTCAGCTACGGCTTCGAGTCGCGACGCTATTTCTGAAGCTTCGGCTCACGACGTGGCAGGCGCGCCGGCCGGCGCTACACCTGCCTCGATGCCGTTCCCTCGCCTGACCGGGTTGCTCTTCGTCTTGCTCGGTGCTTGCAGCGCTCCCTCACCCCCGAAGGCGGCGGCTCCGGATCCCGAAACGGCGACGGCGATCGCCGTGGAGGACGAGGATCCCGAGGAGCTGAAGAGCGAGGCCACGCTGCGCGATGCGACCGGGGCGATGGCGTTCGTTCGTGAGCTGTGCGCGGCGGCCAAGCGTGAAGACTGGAAGTACGTCGAGGAGCACACGAAGCTCCCGCTGCGAGGCCAGGAGCAGGTCGGAGAGTCGGACAAGCCGCTGCGGGTCGCTGGATTGATCGGCCAGAACAAGCCGGAGCAGATCGCGCATCGCGCGGTCTGCAAATACCTCAAGGAAAAGCCCGCGGCGCTCGACGCCTTCGAGGTGGACGACGACGAAGTGCGAGGCCAGGTGTCCCTGAATGGCCAGCCATATCGGCTGACCCTGAGCCTGGATCCGCCGCGGCTCGTCGAGCAGAAGCTCTTGATCGAGAGTCGCCCGCCGGGAGACGCGAAGCTGGCGGCGGTGCTCACGCCCTTCCCCGTCGAGGTCAACGTGAGCGGTCGCGGCGAAGACGAGGAGATGGAAGGCCTGCTCTCCAACCTGGTCCAGGCGGAGCTCTCCGAGACACCGACCTGTGCGCTGCAGCAAGCGGCGCGAGACCCGGTGAGCAGCTCGCTATCCATCCAGGTGCGCACTCGGGCGGAGAAGATCCCGCGCGTCGACATCTACGCCTCGACGGTCACCGACGCGCGCTTGCTGGCCTGCCTGCAGAGCCAGCTGGTGCCGTTCCTCCAGAAGGCTCTCGAATACCCCACGGCAACGAAGGTCTACGAGCTGTGGACCATGATCGGCATCCCGGTGAAGGACGACGGCGAGGCGACGGGGGTGATCATGAAGAGCTCCGTGCAGTGAGTACACGAACGCGTCGACCGATCGACTTCCACCGCCAGCGCCCGTCGCAGAACTCGAGCGGCGCCCCTCAGT
>JAGQIY010000544.1 GCA_020430865.1 Myxococcales bacterium | reverse complement strand
TCATTTGCTCGTCGGGCTCGCCGGCGCAACGTTCATGGTGCTGTCGACGGAGTTCTCGTACTGGCAAGGCGACAGCGCCGCAGCGAAGTACGTCGATCCGTCGCGCATCGCCGCGGCGGTGGTGGCAGGAATTGGCTTCCTCGCGGGTGGCGCCATCCTGCGCACCGGGGTGAGCGTGAGAGGTTTGACGACCGCCGCCGGTCTGTGGCTGGTGACCGCTATCGGACTCTGCGCGGGGTCGGGCATGTACCTGACAGCTGGCTCGGTCACGCTGCTCGGGTTGGTGGCCCTGGCTGTGTTGCGTTTCCTTGAGGATAACCGGGCTCGGCGACGCCTGACCATCGAGCTCAGCTCGAACGCGGACGCAGAGCTCCAACGGCTGGAAGAGCAGCTCGACGGCCTCGAGGTGAGCCTCGAGGTGATCAGCCACGAGCGCAAGATCGGACACGACGCGCAGCAGGTGCTGATCCTGGAGGTGCGCGGCAACTCGGACCGACTGGAGCAGGTGGTCGAGCGCCTGTGCTCGGCCGACGGCGTACGCAGCGTCTGTCTGAGCAGACTCCACGAAGCTTCCTGAGAGGCGTCTCGGGATCCTTTTCCGCTTTCGCTCGTATCACCCCAGACCTGAAACCTCCTCGCGCCGGTCGAGCCGGCTGAGCGACTCGCCTCACCCCCAAGAAAAAACTCGGAGTGGGTGTAAGGGCTGGGTTCGTCGCGCGTTCCAGGCACTCTACGGCCCGTTGGGGCAAGGGGGGGCTATGGGTGGCGCGCGCTGGAGGCTGAGTTGGTGGGTGGTCCTGGGGCTCTTGCTGGTTTGCACGGGGAGCGCCCACGGGCAGTCGCGCGTGGACAATCCCACGCTGGACCCGGCAGCCTGGTCCAAGGGCTTCAAGAAGCTCCCAGCGGCGGTGATGACGGAGCCCGGGGAGCTACCGCACCTGGAGGTCGTCGAGACGAAGAAGCGAGCCCCAGACGCCACCGAGCGCGCGCGCGTGCCGCTGAAGCATACTCACGTTTCCGCCAGGATCACCGAGTTCGTCGCCGAGGTGGAGGTACGTCAGACCTACGAGAACACCGCCGCGAATCCCATCGAGGTGCTGTACGTCTTCCCGCTGCCCGAGAACAGCGCCGTGAACCACCTGCACATGCAGATCGGCGAGCGAAAAATCAACGCGGAAATCAAGAAGCGCGCCGAGGCGCGCCGCACCTACGAGAAGGCGAAGCGAGAGGGACACACCGCAGCGTTGCTCGAGCAAGAGCGACCCAACGTCTTCACCCAGAGCGTCGCGAACATTCCACCGAAGTCCGCGATCGAAGTCGTGGTGCGCTACGTTCAAGATCTGAGCTACGACGCCGGATGGTACGAGTTCGTGTTCCCGATGGTCGTGGGGCCGCGCTACATGCCGGGACAGGCGCTGGGCGGACCGCAATCGGGCGAGGGTACCCACGCGGATACGACTCGCGTTCCCGACGCATCGCGCATCTCGCCCCCTTACGTCGGCCAGGGCAAGCGTAGCGGGCACGACATCTCGCTGGAGGTCGTAGCCAACGCGGGCCGGCCGCTCACCGACATCGACGTTCCGACGCACCAGGTTGTGAAGCAGGCCCGAAGCGACGGCTCCTTGCGCCTCGCGCTGAAGGATCAAGCGAGCGTCCCCAACCGCGACTTCGTGTTTCGCTACCGCGTGGCAGACGACCGTCCCCGAGCGACGCTGTTCACCAGCAACGAGAGCGGACCGGGCTACTTTTCCCTGGTGATTCAGCCTCCGGGGGTCGACGTGGACGCGCTGGTCGGGCGCCGCGAGCTGATCTTCGTGGTGGACGTCTCCGGCTCCATGAACGGCTTGCCCCTGAGTCTGTCTCGCGACGCGATCCGCCAGGCGCTCGGCGGCCTGCGCCCCTTGGACACATTCAACGTCATCACCTTCGCCTCGGGCACCCGGCAGCTCTTCGACAGCGCGCAGCCCGCGAACTCGGCCACGCTGCAGCAGGCGCAGAACTTCGTCTCCACCCTGCGGGCTGGGGGTAGCACGGAGATGGCGAAGGCGATCGATGCGGCGCTCGCACCCCGGGTGACTCCCGGTCGCAACCGCTACGTCTTCTTCCTCACCGATGGCTTCGTGGGCAACGAGTCCGAGCTGATCGAGAAGGGCGAGCGCTTCACACGCGCTGCGACCAGCAAGGACGCCCAGGCTCGAGTCTTCACCATGGGTGTCGGCTCCTCGCCCAACCGCAACCTGATCGACGGCCTGAGCAAGGCAGGGCGCGGCGTCGCCACCTACGTGAGCTCCCGGGAGGATCCACTGGGGGCGGTCAACCGCTTCTATCACGTCATCGATCAGGCGATCCTCACCGACCTGCACATCGAGTGGGGCGGTA
>JAGQIY010000543.1 GCA_020430865.1 Myxococcales bacterium | reverse complement strand
GCGAAGTCGAAGTAGCGCACCTGCTGCCCGCGGCTGCCGTGCCCCAGGTCCTGCGTGACCGCGATGCCGCGCGTGAGGGTGGTGTAGAGCTGCTCGTTGGCGTCCAACAGGCTGGCCGCGGCCACGTGCGTGACCTCACGCACCGCGCGCTGGAGGTTGCCGTCGTTGAGCCACGGGTTCAGCCGCTTGAGCGCGGCCTCGAGGCGGGTGACCAGGACCACGTCCAGGGCTGAGGCGCGCTCCTTGTCGAGCTCGTCCGCCGGGACGTAGGTGTAGCCAAACTGCTGCAGCAGCTCGACAGCGGGGTCCTCGGAGAGGCCGAGCTCGTTCCAGGGCGCGGCCGCAGGCGGCTTAGGCATTGGGGGCAACCCCTCCACTCATGCGCGCTGCGTCCCTGGTGCTCGGCATGGCGCGAGGATAGTCCAAGCGGCCGGCGCGGACTACTGCGGCGCGTGGCTCACGCTCCGCGGTCACGGGTCGGTGGAGGCGGCGGCGGCGGCTCAGACTCCAGCGGTTCGATGTCCGCCATTCGGCCGAGAATCCAGTTTGCGAGCGGCACCGACCAGTCGATCAGCTCGCCATCCGTGTCGCGGGGAGCCCGCCACGTACCGCTCTCCCGACGCTCGTCGGGGTGATGCTTGTGGGCGTGTCGGAGCGCGGACAAATAGTCGTCCGCGCCGGACAACCCAGAGTAGTCCATCTGCCAGGGGCCGACGTCGAGCGCGCAGCGTGCCAGGAACGCGCGTCCAATCCGCCCGTTCCCGTCGTCGAAGGGATGGATGGCGTCATGCATGGCCCTGTACTCGGCGAGGCTTCTCCCTGGGGCGATCTCCACCAGCCGCCGGTCGACCTGCTTGCAGAACGCAGCGGTCGCGGAGCAGGTCTCAGCGTCGCGAACCTGTGCCAGGAGCCAGCCGCACCCCGAGCACGGCCGCCAGTGGCTATCGGCCAAGGGCGGCGGCCATCGCACCGATGGAGTCGAACTGCAGCGGGCGCCCCTCGGGGATGCCGTCGAGAGCCCCGCTGGCCATCCCGAACAACCACGCCGGCGCGGTGACACGGCCGGCGAAGTGCTGTCGAATCGCGTCACGCGGGATCTCCGCGTTGATCCGGGTGTTGCACCAGGGCGGCTCGAGATGGCTCTGCTCACGCAGCTCCCACGCGCTGAGCTGACCGTACACGCTCAACACGTGGCGCAGCGTTGTCTCGGCGCGCTGTGAGTAGGCGGGGGGGGGCGCGTCCACGGGAATCGGCGCTCGCCCGTGAGCCTGGTATCGGTCGTAGACCTCGCGGCACACCGGCCCATGCGTCCACGCTTCGAACCGCACATCGCCAAGCTCGTCCGCGTGCCCCTCCGCGAGCCCATAGCCGTACGCATAGAAGCAGAGCTTCTGCAGCTTGAGGTGGGTGATTCCAGGCTGCTCGCTCAGGACCCACCGAGCGAGCTCGATCTCGGGGAAGCGTTGCATCGGGATGTTCTAGCGTTCGGCGCGGCAGGCGCCAAGCGGTCATTCGAGACGCGCGGGAGGGCGTCCCACTGTGGGTTCTCGGAAAGTGTAGCGGAATCGCGATGGTTGCACCCACGTCGCGTTTGCGAAAGTAACGGGTCCTCGGGACTTCCTTGGCGGTACGGACGGATCTCCGGCGCCGCGATGGCGACCTTCCGTTGCCGCTGGCGCGTTGGAACCATCCGTGGCCCTCTCGCGCCGTGCCGGCCGACTGAGTTGGTCGCTCACGTGTCGGGGGCGCACCCGACGATGCCATGAGCCACCGCCAGGCCCGCGTCTGATGTGCAGCGGAATTGGATGGTCTCCACCGTGGCGGGGTGGTGCTCGACCGGCGCGTTTGTGGGGAACACCGTCCGGGGACCGCGCTTGGGCTCAATCCAGACATACAGGTCGATGAGCCACCGGTCTTCGCGAATGCGGCCCTCCGCGATGCGCTTCGACGCGGTGTTGACGACGCACCCGGTGGTCGACGAGCCGTAGACGTGAATGCCGCGCACGGCCTCCTCGAGGTCGAGAACGTCGGCCATGGTGTCCTCGTTCACGAACACGAGGACCTTTGGCTCGGCGTAGTGCTGGAGCTGCTTCGCAGCCTTGTGGATGTGGCTGGCAACTCGAGCTGGCGCGTTGTCCTTCCGGGTACCCGACCACGAGTGCTCGTTCCGGCGCTCGATCTTCCAGCCCGTCGCCTCCGACATGACCGAGGCCTCGAGGGTCTTCACCTCCACGACGGCAGCGCGAGCGCCACCGGAGAGCAGCTCGTAGTCGGGCGTCTTTGTGGCGGACTCGGGGATCCTTCTCAGCTCCGCCCCGAAGCGCTCCAGGAGCAGGCTGCGGACGAAGCGTTCCTGTCTTGATTCGGCCGCCATGCTGGAACACTACCTCTGACCCCTGACGAGCGGTCAGCGGACCTCGTCGGGAGCGACGCGGAGGTCCCCGGAGAGGAGGGCGGCGGAAAGGGCAGCTTTTGTGCCGAGGAGCCTGGCCCGACTCTCTCGTGTTGTATCCAGCACACGCTCCTGAGCTGCAAGCGCAGCTGCGATGAGGCGCTGCTCGGAGAGGGGCGGCTGTGGAACCGACACCGCGAAGAGCCGCTCGGTGGGGAGTCGCTTGGTGCCATGATTGGCCACGTCCATGAGTCCAAGGACCCGCTCCTTGCTGCACTCGAGGAAGTACAGCAGGTACTCGGCATCGAAGTCCGGAGATGGGCTCAGGGCTTTGATGTCCTGATTGAACGCCACGCGCGCCGTTGTCATACACACCGGGAAGGAGTGCGCGAGTATCATCCCGCGAACCACCATCAGCAGGGTTCCCGGTGGCACGGCGCGGGTTCCCTGACCAACCGCGTCCTCGTGAACGTGGTCCTGCGCGTCGCCGATTCGCGCGAGCTTCATGTCCTTGGGGCTGACCCAGGGAAGCGAGCCCCTCCACAACGCCTCGTTTGCCTTGGAAGGCGTGCCTCCACTGAACCACGACCCACAGTCACCGAGCGTGCGAACCTCCCACCCCTCCGGGATCTCCCCGATCTCGGTCTGCTTGAAGCGCGTGTGCCGGCCGGGCATCCCGCGGGTCAGCAGTTCCTGCATCATCGCCTTCTTCACGACCTGGAGCTGCGCGACGACGGCCTCGGTCTTCTCGATGGTCTCGTCGACCGAGGAGAGAATGGCGGCGATCTTGCGCTGCTCGGGGAGGGGGGGGACCAGAACCTCCGTCCTGGCCACCAAGTCGCTGTTGATGTTGACCTGCGTCCCCTGCTGCCCGAGCGACGCGAACGTGTGCT
>JAGQIY010000542.1 GCA_020430865.1 Myxococcales bacterium | reverse complement strand
CTCGACGAGCTCGTGGCGGCGGGCGAGGTCCTCGACGTCGCGGGGGGCAAGGGTCAGCCCGCCTACGTCTCGACGCGCGGGTTCGCGCTCGCGAAGGAGCGGATCATCGACGCGCTCGAGGCCTGGCACGAGGCGCACCCGTTCCGCGACGGCTGCGCGCGCCTCGAGCTGCGGAAGCGGCTCGGGCTCGCGGACGGCTACCTCGGCCTCGCGCTCGACGCCGCGCTCGCCGACGGCTCGATCCGCGCCCAGGCGCCCGGGTTCGCGCTCACGAACCACCGCGTCGAGCTCCCGCCCGCCGCCGACGAGTTCCTCTCCGCGCTGCTCGCGCAGTTCGAGGAGCGCGCGTTCAACACCCCGACCTGGGCGCAGGCCCGCGACGCCCTCGCGCCCGCCGAGCTCGCGCCCGAGGCGCTCGAGGACCTGTTCAAGACCCTCGTCGACCGCGGCGAGCTCGTGCTCGTGGGCGACGACCTCGTGTTCCACCGCGCGCGCTACGAGCAGGCCGTGCAGCTCGTGCGCGACACGATCGAGGCGCGCGGGTCCCTCAGCGCCGGCGACTTCAAGGACCTGATCGAGTCGAGCCGCCGCTACGCGATCCCGCTCATGGAGCACTTCGACAAGGTCGGCCTCACCAAGCGCGACGGCGACGTGCGCGTGCTCGCGAAGGGCTAGATCTAGCAACCAAGATCTCCACGATGGCTTGCTCCGGCTCTACCGCGGGAGACCTCGTTGAGGGGGAAGGTCGCTGAGCGTGAGCTTCGACGAGCTATGGCCGACGAGCGCGCGGGTTCGATATGACAGGCGGGCGCTAGCGGACCTGGATCTCCCCGCTTCTACAGTTGACACCCTGTGCGAAGTGGGCCTTCCGGTCCCGATAGCCCCCTACAAATACGTCTGGTCATTCGGCTTTCCACCTTGCCCAACGACGCCTACCCGCATGTTTCACGGCGACGACTCCTCCGTCGTCTTGGGTGGCGACTCTGTTTCGGTGGTCGCAGCGCGAGAGCGCACGGGTGAAGTCTTCGTCGTTCCAACAAGCTCAAACCGGCCGCCAATGTACGCAAACGCGAGTCTTCTCGCGTTCCTAGACGTGTTCGCCGTCTATGCAGAGGGTTACGCCCGCACGTGCGAGATACTGCGCAGCCGCGCCCATCCGAAGGCGAAGAATTCGGCCCTGGTTGAGATTCGGAAGCAAGGCAGAGTCAGAATGAAGGAGTGCGACCGGTCAGCGCTTCGTCGTCGGGAGAACTTCTGGCCCCAGTTCATGACGATCTGAGGAGCAGCGCGCTCAAGTTGAGGCCTCCCTGTGGCAGACGAACCCGTACGGCGATCGGAACGTCAGTGGCTCGCGGAGCAAGCTCCCCAACACGAGCTCGGCTGGTACCTCGCTCGACTCCGCGAAGGCGGCTCCTTCTCCGCGACAGAGTTCCGCCGCCTCTCGGAGTTGGGTCCGGAGGTCGCAACAGAGCATCTGGCTCGCAGGTGGGCGACGGGTGCGGTCGAGGCCGCTGACCTCGCAGTGGCGGCGCTCTGCGGAGATCGGGCAGCCAACGATGCTCTCGTGCAGGTCGCCGGGAGGGCGCCGGTAGCGCCCGACGGGCTTTCAGACTGGGTCGAGATGCTGGCGACGCTCCGTTTCGCGGCTGCGGTCCAGTTCCTGGTGGAGCTGCTCAAGGTGTCACGCGTCCACTGGTCTGGAGCGGCTCCGATCGGCGCTAGCTGGCTCGATGAAGCCATCGCCGCGCTCGAGAGCTGGGTCCGCACTCCGGGAAGTGCCACGCTCTTCGAACTAGAGCCATTTTCCCGTACGACCTCAAGCCGAGATTGGTTTTCGAGCCCGGAGCTCGCCAGGGCTCACCAGATTTCAGCTTCCGTTGGATCGGTTACGCTCGCGATTGGGGCTAGCTCAGGGCTCTTGAACTTCGACACGCCCGAACGCTTTCTCGCCCGTGCCGCTGCGAGACTCGATTCGGCGTGGCAGGGTTCGGCGATGCACGGCGACTCGTGGGTAGCCGAGCCTCGGAGTCTCCTCTGGGACCGCACGCTGCGACGTCTCTTGGGCGCTGCTGACGGACCCGCGGAGTCGCTCTGAACGGCTGCGCGGCAGGCGTCCGGTGAGCCCCGCCTGGCGCCCCCAACCCTGAAGTTGGCAGGAGGAGCTGAGCGGCCCATGAGCGACTGGTCAAAGCTGGTCTTGCTGGGTTTGAACCGTTGGCAGGAACGGACGGCCTTCAAGAGGCTGGCCAGGGACTCGCCGGCGACTGGGCGCCTCGTCATGCATGGAGACCAGTTTGCGTTTGCCGTTCTGAGTTCGGGTGAGAGACGTGTGCTGGTGGTGGCGCTGGAGCAACGCCCCTACTTCCTCCAGACGTTCGACGTCGTCCTCCTGGGCGAGCCTTGGGTCGCGCTCGTCGTCGACGAGTCCTTCCCGGAGGCAGATCGCCTCCAGTTTGAATCGGAGGTCGGTGCGCGGGTGGACGCGTCTCGCTGCCTCGCCTTCAGAGCTCCGGCGACTGGGGCTCCGGGTGAGCTCGCCGATGCGGTGGCAACGTACGTCGAAGGGTTGCTCGGCGCCGACTATGCCGTCGAAGACGAGCCGCCTCCCAGCTATCCCGACCTGCTGCCTGCGGCCTTCCCCGCCTGCTTTCAGGCCGACGTCTGGGGTCATGGGATTGGACGAGAGCCCCTGCGCGTCGACATTCGACTCGGCTGATGCGTGGGCCTCGCTCGAGAGACGGGCGGCCTATGAAGTTCAGGCTAGTCTAGCTGGGCGGCCGCGCGCGGGCGCTGGCTGGAGCCCGCCGAGGTTGAGCTCGAAGCCGATCGGAGCGGCGATGGGCCCCGCAGCGCAGGCCGTGTGGTCTGATCGACTCGAGATGCGGGATAGCCGAAGTGG
>JAGQIY010001521.1 GCA_020430865.1 Myxococcales bacterium | reverse complement strand
ATGAGGCAGCGGAACTTCTGCCGATTTCGGGAAAAACCCTCACGGACAAGGTGGTCAACAACCCAGAGATAGCCCTCAAAAACCTCCTGCGAACTCATAGTGGTAAGGAGATAAACGAAGAAACCATTCCGCGAATATGCTCAACCATAGTAAGTGGCAATTACTGGGGAACAATTCCATACTCCGTTGTAGCGCAAAAAAATGACTCAGAAAAAGTGGGCGAGCGGACATTTTCATCGAATCACATTTATGGTTTAAGCATACTAATCGGAAGTGATCACAGAAAAGGTGCAAAGTGGAATACTAACTGGCTCTGGGATATGCTATCACTAAGGCTGAAAGAACTAAGCGAACAAATGAGGATTTGACAAAGGTCAAGATCAACATTGTAAAGGAGTACAATATTCCTGATGCAAAATTACTTAAACTAAGTAATAACCATGATGGGAGAGAGTCCACTTGGATAGGTGTCTCTAACCAGCCTGATGAAGCTGAATCACTTGAAGATAAACCGAATGCGAACTTGACATTAAAGGAAGCGGCAGATACGCTTGCAGTGCCTGAACGGTTTATGCTGAGGGCACTTAAAAAAGAATAATCCGCCGCTACAGACATGGTTTCGATAAAGAAGACCTGTATTCTCTAGCACATAAATACGGATTTTATCGAGTAATCATACACTGGTACACATCGATAGAAGAAGAATTAGAAGAAGGTTATACAGTAGGAGTGACAGTCTATGAATGTCGAACGGTGACGGTTAATGGAGTTATTGTGGCAAATGAGAGAAAATTCAGCTCGGATGATGACTGTAACTATTCTGAGGTGAGCGAGCCAAAGTTTTTTTACGGCAATGAGATATATGTTGAACTAACGAAATTGAAAGTGAGTATTGGCAGCGACAAAGTCAGAGAGCTAGCTGAACACTATTGATACTTAACTCGTGAGTGCAACTCATTGATAAATCAACTTAGAGAAGCAATGTGCGATATATTTGACGAGAGGAACAAACAGCCGGAAATGTGGCATAATGATCAACAAGCCTTCAAGAGAAAATCAAGTCAATTGAGATCACTCTTAGGTTCAAAACGACAGACCTGGAGCTCGTTGAGACGGCCTGACCTTCTAAGCTGTTGGCCGCGCGTTCGAATCGCGCCGGGGTCGCCATTTTGAACCTGAAATCGGTCATTTGCGGCGTTTTTTCTCTTGGAGAATGAGCAAGAAAATGACGATTGACCAACAACCTTCTTCTACTTTTCATTCCTCCAGTCTTTCACTTATCGATGCACGAGATGAGTTCATGATCTACCAGCGATCTATGAGGCATTCGGAGCGCACACAAGAGTTCTATCGAGAAACCTTGCGGAGATTCGTGAACTGGTGTCACTCATCTGATCTCAATGCAATTTCAGACATTGATTCAGCAAGTTTGAGACGATATTGCCTCACATTAGTCGAGTCTGGACTTGCCGACACTACGGTTCACAATAACATGCGAGCTGTTCGTGCTTTCTTCTACTTCTTGGAGAGAGAAGAACTCATCCAATCAAACCCAATGAAGAGAGTGAAAATGCCGAGAGTCGAAAAGAAGATTCTCCCAGCCTTCACCGATGATGAGATTGAGCGGCTTCTTCAGGTTTGCGATGGCAAAGACT
>JAGQIY010000541.1 GCA_020430865.1 Myxococcales bacterium | reverse complement strand
CAGCCGAGACTGGGACGACGACCTCACCAAGGCGCGCGCCGCGCTGAACTGGGAGAAACACTTTGATCTCGCATTCGACTCCGACACCGCGCGTGCGTTCCACGACGAGGATCTCGACGTGGACACGGACTTCTGCGCGATGTGCGGCCACGACTGGTGCTCCGTGCGCATCAGCAAGGAGATCGCCGAGTTCGCGTCGGGCAAGGCCGATGGCTACCAGCGGGAGCGGGTGCTGAAGTCTGCCGCGCTCACCGCGGATCAGAAGGAGATCCTGGAGAAGCGCGGCGTGCTGAGCCCCGACGAGATCCACAAGCTGGCCTCCAAGACCAAGCGCGCCGTGGGCGCGGAGGAAGCGAAGGCCTCGTGTCACTCCGATTACGTGGACCCGAACTCTGCGCAACAAATCCAAGAGGAAAAGCTGGTTCAGCTGCGCACCAAGCAACCCGACGCCCGCGCGTAGCGCGCGCCAGCCAGGAGTTGCTATAGGATCGACCAATGCGCGTCTCCCGTCTCTCACTCGCCGCGGCCTTCACAGTGTTTTCCGCAGGCGCCATCGTTGGCTGCTCCTCCGACGAGTCCAGCGGGGGCTCAGGCGGGAGCAACGCCACTGGCGGCAGCGCCGGTTCAGGTAACGCCGGATCCGGCGCAGCTGGGGGTGAGGGGGGCGCGGCGACCGGCGGTACTGCCAATGGCGGCGCCGCGAGCGGTGGCACTGCAAGCGGAGGCAGTGCGAACGGCGGGAGCTCGAGCGGCGGGAGCTCGAGCGGCGGGAGCGGGGCCGCCTTGAGCTGCCCCACGTTTGCCGATGGTGTGACCGTGGGCAACGTGGCGAACTCGCAAGTGACGGAAGCCTCGGGCCTCGTCGCCAGTCGCAAGCAGAGCGACGTGTTCTGGTTGCACAACGACTCAGGCGACTCCGCCCGGGTCTTCGCGTTGAAGAGCGATGGCAGCGACCTCGGCGTCTTCAACCTGACCGACGCCAGCGCCACGGACTGGGAAGACATCGCTCTCGGCCCCGGTCCCGACGCGGGAAGCGACTACCTGTACCTCGCGGATATTGGTGACAACAGCGCGCAGCGCAGCTTCGTCACGCTGTATCGCGTCGTCGAGCCGACCATCGGCGGCGGCACGCAGGACTTGAGCGGCGCCGAGGCGCTGGAGTTCGAGTACCCGGATGGCGCTCACAACGCGGAGACGTTGCTCAGCGATCCGCTGACGGGCGACCTGATCATCGTCACCAAGGGCCTCGTCTCTTCGGGGATCTATCGCGCAGCTGCGCCGCACGCGGTGGGCCGCACCACGCTGGCCTATGAAGGCGACGCAAGCGGCGTGATGACCCAGCTGGTGACCGGCGGCGACATCAGCCCCGACGGACGCTACATCGCCCTCCGCACCTACGGTGCGGTGCACCTCTACCTGCGCAATTCAGGGGTCAGCGTCGCCGATGCTTTGAAAGCCTCGCCGTGCGAGGTGCCTCAAGCCGCCGAGGGCCAAGGCGAAGCCGTCGCCTTCGCTGCCGATGGCAAAGCGTACTACACGGTGAGTGAAGGTAGCGCTCAGCCGATCTGGCGGTTCGCGAAGCAGTAGCCGCTGCGTCGCTTCCGCAATGAAACGTCGACGAGCGTCGTGGGCCCTGCCGTCGCCGCTGATGTGAGTCAGCGACCCACCCCCGCTTGAATCACATGGAAAAGCGCCCCGGACGCGGGGGAAGTGTCGCGCCTCGCGGCGCAAGGGTTGCGGCGCCGTTGCCGCGGTCTGGGGGGATCACTGGACAACGGGGCGAGAAGCGGGGCGAATCGCCCACAGTTTCGCCCAAAGGACGCCGGATCCGAGCAGCTTGAGAACCTGTCGGCTACCGAGGGCGGGCGCCGTCGGTGTAAGCTTCGAGGGTGATTGGTCGCGCCTGGGTTGGTGTCATGGGATTGGCTTTGGTGGGAGCGCTGTTCGTCGCCTGTACGGGGGACGTCGGTGGCGGATCGTCGCCCGGTGACAACGCCGGCAACGGCGGCATCCCGAGTGGGGGCAGCAACTCCGGTGAGAGCTGTCTTGGCTACTTCTGTACCGACTGCGCGACGGGCGAGACGGTGCCCGCCATCTGTGAGACCGGCAAGTTCTGTCCAGACGGCTACGAGCGCAGCTGCGGTGCTGGGGGGAACGCCGGCAGTGGTGCCAATGGAGGCAGCGGCGGCTCCGGGAACGGTGGTAACGGCGGCGACGGAGGCACTGGCGGCGGCTCCGGAGGCATGGCTGCGGGAGGCACGTCGGCTGGCGGGGCGACCGGCGGCACCGGCACTGGTGGTTCGAGCGCGGGTGGCAACGGAACAGGCGGTAGCGGTACGGGCGGCACGGCCACGGGAGGTAGCGGCATCGGCGGATCCGGCACCGCAGGCAGCGGGACCGCGGGCACAGGAACGGGCGGAGCCTCGACCGGCGGTACGGGGAACTGAACATGGACCGGCGCCCGTCGCGCGGTGCGGCATGGTGGGCGCTCATCTTTGCATCGATTGCGGTTCCGTGGGGATGTAGTGCCCAGAGCGAACCCCTGTCCGTGGAGCCGTCGGCGGATGCTGGAGCGGACGCGAGCGTGGCTCCGGCCTGGACGCTCGAGCTGGAAGCAGACGTCGCGCCGGGTGACGAGGAGACGGTGTGTCGCTACTTCGTCGTGCCCCAGGCTGGGCTCTCCGTGGCTCGGTTCGCGCACTCACTCAGCGACCGGACGCATCACCTGCTGCTCTTCCCGACGTACCTCACCCCCGATCAGATCCCGGTCCCCGGAATCATCCACGACTGCGAGGGGGACTCTCCCGACAAACTCGTCGCTCCCGGGATCCTCTATGGGGGTCAGCCGGGAGGGGCCAGCGTTGCGTTCCCCGAGGGTTCCGCGTTGAAACTCCAGGGTGGCGCTGTCGTCTTGATGGAACAACACGTCGTGAACACTGGCACTGACGCCGTACACGCTCACGCCAGGCTCGACGTCTTCGAGGCTGCCCCGGACTCCAAGCGGGAGGCGGGTATGCTGCATTTCTACGACTGGGCGATCTACGTTCCTGCGC
Source organism: Myxococcales bacterium (assembly GCA_020430865.1). Next base: position 4,314 of record JAGQIY010000541.1, on the reverse strand, counting down.
GGGGGGAGGGGCGCGCCGAGATGCAATGCGATATCCCGGCGGATATTGAGCTATCATTCGGTCACGGTCACATGCACCAGCGAGGTACGAACTTTCAGGCGTGGATCATCGACCCTGACGGCTCACGGCGCGACTTGCTGGAGACTCAGGACTGGGACTCAGCCACGCAGAGCTTCGCGCCCAACGTGAAGATCCCAGGTGGTAGCCGCGTGCGCTTCGCCTGCGACTACCGGAATGACGAGGACCGCGCCTACTACCAAGGTCTGTCCGCCGTGGAGAACGAGATGTGTTCGCTGACCCTCGGCTACGCGGGCGTGGACGGGAAGCGCCTTCCTTCCCCCTATGAGTGGTGCGGTTCGCCGACGTCTGGTGTGGTCGGGGCAGGAGGCTTCGGCTGTCAGAGCATCGAGCAGTGCATCAGCAGTGCGTGGGCCGATGGGCCTGCGAACTTCGGGCCGGCGCTTCAAGGTTGCTGGAATCAGGGCTGTGAGCTCGCCCCGGTCGCCTATCGCGATTTCGCGCTGTGCCGCGCAACCCATTGCGAGTCCGCGTGTGAAGTGGCGCCGGGGCTTGCGGGAGTGGTGGCGCTGGCGAGCACCAGCCTCGGCTGCTTGGAGTGCGTGGCAGCAAACTGCCCCGAGCAGCAACGAGCCTGCACGGCTCAACCCGACTGCAACTGAAGCGAGCGTCGCCAAGGCGATTGAATTCCGCGTTCGAGGGCCCTAAGACCCCGCCGTGGCGAAGCGCAAAGCACGACTCGGTAACTTGGCGAACCGCGATCCGGTGATCGCCGGCGTGGCGATCGAGCACCTGGTCGGTGAAGTCGACGCGGGCGCGGGCGCGGTGCTGGTGGTCGATGACGACACGGACCTGGTAGCCGAGGCGCTGGCCGAGGAGGGTGTCGAGCTGCGGCGCTGGAACCGCCGCGCCCTGGATGGGAGGCGTGCGCTGCCGTGGCCGGAAGAAGGCGAGGTCGCTGCGGCGGTCGTGCGCCTGGGGCGCGACTGGCCGAGTTTCGACTTCGCGCTGCAGGCCGTTGCCTCGCGGATCAAGCCTGGAGGCAAGCTGTGGGTCTACGGCGCCAACGACGAAGGGATCCGCTCGGCGCCGCGACGCATGGCGGAGGCGTTCTTCACCGAGCCGGAGACGGTCCACCTCAAGCGCCGCGCGCGGGTGCTGGAGTGCGTGCGGAACGAGGTCGAGGAGGGCCTGAAGCGGTCCTTCGTGGACTTCCGCGTGAACTCCGAGGTCGCGCTGCCCCTTGGTGGTTCGTCCTTCAACGTCAGCCTCGCGAGCTACCCCGGGGCGTTTGCTCGGGGCCGACTCGACTCCGGGACCGAGATCTTGCTGCGTGGCCTCGAAGAGCTGAAGCCGCGCAAGCAGGTGCTCGACTTCTGCGCCGGTGTGGGCGTGGTCGGCGTGTGGGCCAGGCGGCGCTGGCCGGAGGCGGAGCTATCATTGCTCGAGGTGGATGCTCCGAGCCTCGAGGCAGCCAAGCAGAACCTGCCAGAGGCGAAGAGCTACCTGAGCGACGCCTGGAAGAACCTGCCGAAAGGCCAACGCTACGACGCCATCGTGAGCAACCCGCCGATTCACCGCGGAACCGAGGAAGACATGGGCGTGCTCCACGAGCTCGTGCAGGGTGCTTCGGCTCACCTCACGGTGAGCGGCGTCCTGGCTTGCGTGGTCCAGAAGAGCGTTGGGGCGGGCGCCCTGTTCAACGACACCTTCAAGAACAGCCGAGTGCTGCTCGAGACCAACGCGTTTCAGGTGTGGTGCGGTTCCAAGCGCTGAGCCTCACCCCCGTCGCGGGGGAAAACCAGGCCTGGGGCGGCGACTCGAAGCCCTGGACGCCACCTGGAGGCGAACCAGTATGCATTGCCTCAAGGAATAGCGAGGTCGCCCGTGCCGGTTGGCTGGGCATCGAACGCTCGCACGCGCTGTGCGCCGATCTCGTATCGAGTGCGAGAGCCCAGGCCCAGCTCGCCCTGAGCGTTCGCGCCCCAGCACCAAACCGCACCGCTCGCGCTGCGCGCACAGGTGTGGTTGTAGCCCGCGACGATGTCCACCAGCGGTTCAGCGGTGTGGACCGGGGTCGGCGAGCTGCTGCGATTGCCCTCGCGACCGAGCTGAGCGACGCCGTTGGCTCCCCAGCACCGCGCGACCCCTGCATCGAGCGCGCACGCGTGCTCGAGTCCGATCGCGATCGCGGTGAAGGCTTGGGGAGTGTTCCCGAAGTCTCCGGCGTCCTCGCGGTGTCGAACGCTTCCAGAGCAACGAATCAGGCCGCTTCGTTCGAGCAGGCAGGTGTTGCCACCCTCGGACACGCTGCGGGGCGCGCTGATGTCCCAGGGCAGTCTTGACCAGCCCATGTCGATGTAGCCGTGCTGGAGGCCGAGCGCCACGAGTCGCAGCGGGGGCCTCTCGACGGTGGGCACCAGGTCGGTCGTGCGGTGCTTGGCGGTCCAACACCAAGCTTCGCCTGTCTTCGAGAGAGCGCACGCGCGACCCGTGGTTGCGCTGATCGACTCGACATCGTGGGGGCCCTGCAAGACGGTCGGCGCTTCCGCTCCTGCCAGCTCGGGTGCTTCGACCACACCGACTAGCGTGCCCCAGCAGCTGACGTGCCCGTCGTTCAACAGCGCGCAGACAAAAGTTTCCCCATGGTAAATGTCCATGGCGCCACCCGCGAGCACGTCCCGGTAGGGTTCGTGGAGCTTGGCGCACGACACCGAGCCGTCGTGCATGAGCGCGCAGTCCACGCCGGCGTGGCTCTGCATGGGGGCGAATGCCTTGACATGGCTCAGACCTGGAACGCGTCGGGGCCGGCTGCAGACGAACTCGAAATAGCCATCGCGCGGAGCGCCATGACAGTTCTCGCCCCAGCAGTAGACCTCCCCAGCTTCGGTCACGACGCACGTGTCTCGCAGCCCGGCGGAGAGCTGCTGGGGGATACGCGGTAGCCGTGGGGGAGCGGGAGTCTCGGGAGCGCGGGGGAGGCAAGCCTCCAGGCCAAGCAGCGCGAGCGCCGCGAGCCTGCTTCCAACTTCTGGCAGAGCGAGCTTCATCCTCGTCTGCCAAGGATAGCGCCGCCCACGGACTCAGGCGGCGCCAGAGCGTGGCTGTTTCACGCAGCGCGATCGTCGTCGCGCTTCGGGCGACGGTTGCAGGCGAGGATGCGCTTGCGCACGCGCACGGCGACGGGCGTGATCTCCACCAGCTCGTCGCGGTCGACCCACTCGAGTGCCTCCTCGATGCCCATCACGCGAGGCGGCGCGAGGATGACGTTCTCATCGCGGCCGGAGGCGCGGATGTTCGTCAGCTTCTTCTCTCGCGTGACGTTGACGTCGAGGTCGTTGTTGCGATTGTGCTCCCCGATGATCATGCCCTCGTACACCTCGGTGCCGGGAGGCACGAAGAGGATGCCGCGGGGGTCGAGGTGGAACAGCGCGTAGGGCGTCGCCGTGCCGGCTCGGTCCGAGACGATGGCACCACACGGGCGACGCAGCATCGGGCCGGAGTAGGGCTCCCAGCCGTCGAACAGCGTGTTCAAGAGCCCGGTGCCTCGGGTTTCCGTAAGGAACGAAGAGCGGAAGCCAATCAAGCCGCGGGAAGGGATGCGGTACTCGATGCGCGCGCGGCCATGCCCCAAGTTGTTCATCTTGGTCATGATGCCCTTGCGCTCGCCGAGCCGTGTCGTGACCGCGCCGACGTACTCCTCGGGCACGTCCACCACGACGCGCTCCATCGGCTCGGACTTCACGCCATCGATCTCGCGCACGACGACCTCGGGCATGCCCATGCAGAACTCGAAGCCTTCTCGACGCATGGTCTCTGCCAGCACCGCGAGCATCAGCTCTCCACGGCCGTAGACCGTGAAGACGTCCGGCTCGGCCGTGGGCTCCATGCGCAGCGCGATGTTGCGCTTGGTCTCCTTCAGCAGGCGCTCGCGGATGTGACGGGAGGTGACCCACTTGCCGACCTTGCCCGCGAAGGGTGAGGTGCTGACGCAGAACGTGATCTTGATCGTCGGCTCCTCGACTCGGATGCGGGGGAGCGGGTCGACCTTGGTCGGATCGCAGAGGGTGTCGCCGATCTGTACCTCGTCGAAGCCTGCGACCGCCACGATGTCACCGGCGCCCGCTTCATCGATCTTCACGCGCTGCAGGCCCTCGAAGCCGAACAGAGTGCCGACCTTCTCTTCCTCGGTGGTGGACTCTCCGACGCACTTGAGGCGTTGCCCCACCGCGAGCTTACCGCGTTCGATGCGGCCGAGCGCCAGGCGCCCGACGTACTCGTCGTGCACGATGTTGT
>JAGQIY010000540.1 GCA_020430865.1 Myxococcales bacterium | reverse complement strand
GTGTGGCTGTGCGGTCGTGTGGCTGTGCGGTCGTGTGGCTGTGCGGTCGTGTGGCTGTGCGGTCGTGTGGCTGTGCGGTCGTGTGGCTGTGCGGTCGTGTGGCTGTGCGGTCGTGTGGCTGTGCGGGGCAGCGCTCAGTCGACGCCAGCGCCTTGGCTGATCCAGCGCCGCAACGTATCGCGAGTCGCCGCGGGCAGCTGGTCGTGTCCCCTGGGCATGCGCTGACCGCAGTCATTGCCCGGACAGCTCACTCCGATGCAGTTCTGGCTGCCGTCCAGCTTGTCCATCAGAAAGCTCAGCTCCGGCTCTCCCGGAACGACTCGAGCGCGGTCAGGGGTGGTTCGCGCCGGCGCCAGCAGGTAGGTCTCGACGATGCTCTGGCGCGCTTCGGCGTCGGCCGGAAACGCCGCGTCGTCGGGGCTGGGGCTCAAGAACAAGCCCGCGGCGGGCGTCGAGGGGTCACCATGGCAACCAGCCAGGGTGCAGTTCTGGGCAAAGATCGGTAGGATATCCGCGTTGAAACTCACGGCGGGCGCCTGGCCGTCGAAGTTCGAGTAGTCGAACTTCGGGCAGAGTTCTTCCGGGGGGAAAGGATCCGGGTCGCTGTCGCAGCCCATGGCAGCCAGTCCGAGGCCGAAGCAACACAGAATCCAGGCCCCAGCGCGCTTCACTCAGTTGTCCTTGGCGCCAGCGTTGATCCAGTTGCGGATGGTGTCGCGCTCGTTCTGGCAGAGGATCTCACTGGCCGTCTGCGGCATGCTATCTCCGCACGGATCATCGAGGTCGGATTCCTGCGCCTCGCACTGGAAGCCTTGCTGGGTCTGGGTGCCGTCCAGCTTGTGCATCAGGAAGCTTGCGTTTGCGTCCCCCGCGGTGATCACGTTGACCGCCGGCGCCGTCATCGACGCGCGGTCGACGATACCGGCGAGCATCTCCGTGACCTCCTGGTCCGTCATCGGGGCGACTCCCTTGGCCTCGTTGGGCTTCTTCTTGCCGAGGTAGAGATCGACCTGCGACTTGTTCTTGTCGCCATGACAGGATGAGCTGAACGTGCACGAGCCCTGGAAGATGGGCAGGATCTCGGCGCGGAACGACGGATCGTCGCTCACGGTCTCGACGCGACACGCGGTTCCCGTGTTTCCCTCGGCGGGGTCTTCGCTGCTGCAGCTGACGATGGCGGACAGTGTGAGCAGTAGGCCTGCGGCCCGAGCGATTCGTTGCATGGATCTCCTCGAAACCCCCCGGTGTGTGGCAATCGTCGCGGCCCGTCGACCGCCCCGGGGGAAACCTAGCAGAATTTGTTCCCAGCCACGCGATCACCGACCCGCTCGCGTCGTCTCGCCGAAGACTTCTCGGGAGCGGGCGCTCTTCCTCTGTTTGCGACGCCCACGAGCTGTGGCAAAACCCGCACCGAATGCATCGGACGACTCGACCAGTCGCGTGCCGACGCGTACGCGCTACGGCGCGGACGCCACGCACCCGCTCGTTTTGGGGGATTGCGCTCACCGGCTGTGTGCTGGCGCTGGGGGGATGCGCCAGCTCGTCGAGCGAGACACCGTGGCCGGTCGAGCCTGACTTCGAGCGCTTGCGAGCGGAGTCAAAGGGCCACCCACGCCAGGCGCACGCCGGGACTGAGTGGACACCGCGTGAGCCCGACGGCGATGAAGCGGCCGAGCCCGAAGAGGAGGCCGAGCCCGCGAGCACCTGGGGCGGTCGGCGCAAGGCGATCGTGGCCGCGCCTCCGCCTCTCCAGGCGGGGACGCCGGAGCCATCCGAGGAGCCAGACGACGAACCACCCACGGCGGCACCAAAGGCCCCACCCAGCGGACTGGGGGACACCGATGACATCGACGACGATCCCTTCTTCCAGGACGACGAAGAAGACTGAGTCGACGCCGCGAGCGACGCCGGATTTGGGGGTGAGGAGCGCGCCGGTCAGAACGCGCCAGACCAGCCTAGTCCGGTGAATCCCTTACCCACGAGCGGCGTCACGTGGCTCGCCGTGGCTGGTTCTTCGGGAGCCAGCAGGTACCAGATCGCGCCCCCGACGAGCGCCGCAGCCCCGACACCCATCACGATGCCGCCGAGGTTCGCCTTGTCGCGCGCGGAGTTGGCCTCCGCCTCGATACCGTCTGGGCACTTGCGCGTGGCTCCGCCACACAGCCCCTCGTAGTCGCTGATGTCTGCCTTCGCCGGGAAGTAGATCACGGCTCCAACGACCCCAACGACCAGGCCACCACCAGCGACGATCAGCGGGAGAATCGGCTTGCTGCCGCCTGGCGGCGGCGGCTCGACCGCCGCTCCCGGGTCGCCGGGGCCGGAGCCAGGCTCGGGATCGCTTCCCTGAGGATCCTTTGGTTCCACCGCGGGTGGCTTGCTCTCCGCTGCCTCGTCCTTCGCGATCTTCTCCTTGAAGCGTGCGATGCGGGTCTCGTTCTGCGCCATCTCCGGGTTGCCGGGGACTCGCTCGTTGTAGGTCTCGAGGGCCCTCACGGCGAGCTTGAGCTGACTGTTGAGCTCGTAGGCCCGGGCCAGGTTCACCAACAGCTTGTGTGCCGTGCAGTCGCGACGATACGCGTCTTCCCAGTAGGTGATGGCGCGCGGGTAGTCGGCCTCGTTGAAGGCGGCTTGACCAGCCTGGAACGCGCCCTTGGCCGCGGCGATGTCGCCTTCCGTCGGGGTCCGATCACACGCGGGGTATGGAACAGGGTCCTCTTCGGCTCCGGCCGGTCCAGCCGCCAGGAGACTCGCCGCCAGTGCCACACCCGACAAGAGGTGGCTGAAGCGAACCGGGGTGCGTCCAGGCTGGGTCAGCTTAAGCATGCGGTGAGATCTCCAGTGTCCCCTGACGGGACGGGCGAGGTGTGCGCCAAAGCACTGCGTTCGGGTCTCCCACCCCCAGGCGCCCAGGGGTGGGAAGTGGCCAGAGTTGGAAGAGGCCACGGTCGGAGAGGCCACGGTAGGAGACCCAACAGCGAAGCCTGCCACGGCCGAGACTCCTTGAGGCGTCTCGCGGATAGCATAGAAGGTCCGGGCGGCTTAGCTCAAATTCGCGCGCCTGCCGAGGTGGCGACGGGGCAGGGTTCGGTGCCCCGAAGCGGTCGGTTGCGGCCAATCGGCCGTAGCCACGGCGGCGCCGGCCGTTTCCACACCGGTCCCGCCCCTTTCACTGCGCTTCGGGTTGTGCGGGGAGTGCAATCAAGGGCATCTTCGGGGGCAAGCAGGGAGACTGGACTCAGTGAGACGCTGGTGGATTGTTGCGGGGCTGCTCGCTCTGACTTTGGTGTGGTTCGTGCCGAACGACTCCGCGAACGCTGCGGGTATGAGTACGACCCAGAAGCTCGAGTCGATTCGGCGCTACATGGAACAGGGGCAGGCCAAGTACGTCGCTGGGGACTACGGCGCTGCGGCCAAGCAGTTCGAAGCCGGGTACTCGAAGCACCCGTACTCGGCGTTCCTGTTCAACGCTGGCGTTTGCTACCAGAAGCTCGACGACAAACCGAAGGCGCTGGAGAAGTTCCGCGAGTACCTCAAGGTCGATCCCAGCGCGCCCGACGCGGCCAAGGTCAGGGAGCGCATCGCGGCACTCGAGGCCGCCATGGGTCAAGCCCCGCCGCCCGTCAGCGACGCTGGCATCGAAGATGGTGGTGATGCGGGGGATGCCGGAGATGCCGGGGTGCCCGAAGCCGGTGCGCCCACTCCACCGACATCCGTGCCGGTGGATGACCAGGATGCGATGCGATCCCTGGTCGTCGTCGAGACCGAGCCCAGCGGCGCTCCAGTCAAGCTGTACGCCCGGACCCAGGACACCGCGCCCGAGTTCAAGGTCGGCGAGGCAAACCCAGGCTGGGCTGAGGTGTTCAGCGGCCGCTCACCCGCCGAGGTGGCGCTCGCCGTCGGGCGCTACCACATCGTGATCGAGAAGTTCCGCGACTTCAACGTCAGCCAGACCGCGATCGACGTTTCCCCGGGCCATGTCCATCACTTCAAGGCCAACCTGAGTCAGGGCGCGTTCATGGCGTTCTTGCGCATCAGCGCCAACGTGCGCGGCGCGTACATCTACCTCGACGACAAGAAGAAGCAGAAGCCCGAGTGGGGCACCACGCCGTACGGTGAGCTGGTTTCCGCGGGGGATCACGAGGTGCTGGTGGAGGCGCCCGGTTTCCAGCCGCTGTTCACCAAGGTGCGCGTCAACCATGGCGAGCAGAAGGAACTCGAGGTGAGTCTCAAGCGCGTCGACTACGGCTACGTTCGCCTGGACGCCAACGCCCCGGACATCCGCGTGGCGATCGACGAGAAGCCGGTCGGGGTATGGCGCAGCGGGGAGGAGCCGCTCGAGGTCCAGGTCGCCTCCGGCAAGCACAAGCTGACGGTGGAATCGGACGGCCGGAAGACCTTCGAAGGAGTCGTCACCATTCCGAGGGGGCAGGTGCTGCCGATTCACGCCAACTTGATCCCGAAATACCCGCGAGGGGCCGCTTGGACCCAGGCCATCATCGGCGCGGTGGTGATCGGCGCGGCGATCTACGTCGGCAACGAGTCGAACAAGCTGTACGACGACCTGGAGGCCGATCGCAAGGCGGGGGTGCTCGAGGAAGGCGACGAGCGCATCACGCGAGGCCGCATCTTCGCCATTGGTGCCGACGCCGGTTTCGTGGTGGGCGGCGTCCTCGGTGTCTTGTCCGTGTACAACTTCGTCAAGGATCCCCTGCCAGACTCGGACATCAAGCAGGGCAAGCCCGTCGAGTTCCGTGACCCGAAGAAGGCTCGGCCAACCGCTCGCGCGCTGTTCCCGAGTCGCGTCGTGTGGAGAGAACACGAGAAGAAGCGAGAGACCGCTGGTGCGGGCTTCCACATCACACCAGCCGTCTCCGAGAGCTCTGGCTTCCTCATGATCGGGGGTAGCTTCTGATGAAACACTCGAACACCAGGATTCCACAGAGAAATGCCTCTGGGCTGCCCTCGTTCCGCGGGCCCTGCAGCGGCGCTCGGCGCCGCGCCGGCCGCTTGGTCCGGGGCCTGCTCTGCCTGAGTCTGCTGGGCGGCCTGGGTGTCGGTGCCTGCTCTTGGAGTCGCTACGACGACCTTCAGGACAACGCGCCCGTCCTGCTGCTGAAGAAACCCGACAAGCTCAAGGACGGCTTCGGGATCAGCCTCGCCTTCGCCTCAACTCCAGAGGAGAGCTCGCGTGTGCTCGTGACCGGCGCGCCGTACCGTTCACGGGGCGCGGCGTTCAGCGTCGTGGACAACCAGGACGCCAAGGTCGACGCGATCGATACCGGATTCTGCGATGCGCAGGATGGCAGCAACCTCTGCTACATGGCCAACAGCGTCGCAGGGATCGGCCTGGCCCGGGCTCCCGGAGGCACTTCGGGAACGATCCTGCCTTTGTGCTTCGTGCTTGGCGTCGGCGAGGCCGCGAACGGCTCCGGTCTGCTGGTGCGTTGCCAAGATCAGACGGAGTACGCGCTGGGTGTTCCGGATGGAGTGAAGAACGCGCTCGTGGATCCGGTGCTGCAGACCGGCGAAGGTCAGGCGCTGTATCTCGCCGCCGACAAGGACGATCAGGCGTCGGTCATCGCTGGCGCTCCGGCGCAGACACCGCCCCTCGCCTGGTTCTACCCACCAGACTCCATGACGCCCATCGAGCTGCTGCCCTCCGCCAACGATCCGAGCTACGGCAGCGCCGTGGCCTCGCTGCGCGTCGCCGATGGACGCGTGCTGGCGGTCGGAGCGCCCGAGGAGAACCACGTGTATCTCTTCCACTGGAAAACCGGAGCGACCGCCGCGAGCCTGGTTGGCTGCCTGGGCGGCCCCGAGCGCTTCGGTCGCGCTCTGGCC